>SKWP01000420.1 GCA_007128865.1 Paracoccaceae bacterium | reverse complement strand
GCATCGCTCATTGCGGCCTCCGGCGCAGCATCAGCGGGGCAAAGCTGTCGTCCTGGCGCAGTTCGATCTGTCCGGCCTTGGCCAGTTCCAGCGTGGCGGCAAAGGTCGAGGCCAGCGCCGAACGCCGCCGCGCCGGCGCATCATCCCAGCCATCGGGCAGGAAGCCGGCCAGATCGGACCATTCCACCGCCCGCCCGACCATGAAGCGCAGCCGTTCGAGCGCCGATTCAAGCGTGAAGACATCGGCACGGTCGAAGGCCCAGGGGCGAAACTCATCGCGGGTGCGCAGCCGCGCATAGGCGCGCATCAGGTCGAACAGCGTGGTGTCATGGCGCAGACGGCGGCTGAGCTCTACCGCCTCGGGCAGGCCGCGCCCGAAGAAATCCCGCCCCTTGCGCGGCCGTGCCATCAGCCGGGCCGCGGCCGCGCGCATCGCTTCCAGCCGTTCGAGCTGAAAGGCCAGATGCGCGGCCAGCTCCTCGCCGCTGGGGCCTTCCTCGGTCGGGTCGGGGGGCAGCAGCAGCCGCGACTTGAGATAGGCCAGCCAGGCCGCCATCACCAGATAATCGGCGGCAAGCTCGATGCGCAGCGCCCGAGCCTCGGTGATGAAGGCAAGGTACTGCTCGGCCAGCTGCAGGATGGAGATGCGGCGCAGATCCACCTTCTGGCTGCGCGACAGCGCCAGCAGCAGGTCGAGCGGCCCCTCGAAGCCGTCCACATCGACGATCAGCGCCTCGGCCGCGCGCCGCGAGGCCACGTCGCCGGCCGGAACGACGCGCGCCGGTGCTTCCCAGTCGTCGGCGCCCGGGGCGCCGGTGTCGCTGCCGTTGGTTGCGGCCATCATTCCCGCCTGCCGTCCAGGCCCCAAGCCTCGGCTTCCAGTGCGGCGATGTCAACGTCCTGCGGATGGTGCCGGCGGGCCAGCGCGGCGCCGGCCCGCGCCAGTTCCGGCCCCGCAAGCCTTCCGGCTGCCTCGGCAACGGCTGCCATCTCGCCGGCATCGCCGTTGCAGTGCAGCACAACATCGCAGCCGGCGGCGCGGGCGGCGGCGCTGCGCTCGGCAATGCTGCCCGCCAGGGCGCCCATCGAGATGTCATCGCTCATCAGCAGCCCGCCAAAGCCGATGTCGCGCCGCACCATGCCCAGCACCTTCGGCGAACAGGTTGCCGGCCGGTCCGGATCGATATCGGCAAAAAGCACATGCGCAGTCATCGCCAGCGGCAGGTCGGCCAGCGCCCGGAAGGGGGCGAAATCACTTGCCTCCAGGTCGGCGCGCGAAGCGTCCACGCGGGGCAGGGCGGTGTGGCTGTCGGCGGTGGCGCGGCCATGGCCGGGGATGTGCTTGACCACCGGCAGAACGCCCCCGTCCAGCAGCGCCATGGCAACCGCGCGGGCTATGGCGGCAACCGCGGGTGCCGTGCTGCCATAGCAGCGGTTGGCAAGAAAGGGGTGGGTGGCCGGCCCGGCAATATCGGCCACCGGGGCGCAGTTGCCGTCTATGCCCGCGGCGCGCAGCTCGGCCGCGATCAGCCGGTAGCGCAGCCACAGCGCGCGGGCGGCCCGTGCGGTGTCTGCGGCAGCCTGCGCGGTGCAAAGCGGCGGCGGCCATGGGCGCCAGTGCGGCGGCCCCAGCCGTGCGACCCGCCCGCCTTCCTGATCGATGAACACCGGCGCATCCCGGCCAACGCTGTCGCGAAGCTCCGATGTCAGGCGCAGAAGCTGGTCGGGGGTTTCGACATTGCGCGCGAACAGGATGAACCCCCACGGGTCGATCCGCGCGAAAAGCCTGCGTTCATCGGGCGCAAGCCCCGGGCCGGCGCATCCCAGGATGCAGGCGCCGGCCATCGCCGGTCAGCGCAGCAGAACGGGGATGCAGGTGGCGTTTTCGGCCACCAGCGCGGCGCAGAACTGCCGGGCGTCGGCCTCTTCGGCAAAACCGTGGGCGCGCAGCCGGAAAAAGCTGCGCCCGCCGCTTTCGGCCTGCTGCACCACCCGGCCGCGCCCGTCCATCAGCGGGGCAAACCGCCGCGCCAGCCGGTCCCATTCGGCGCGGGCTTCCTCGGGGCTGTCAAAGGCGCCCAACTGAACCAGCCTTGTGCCCATCGGCAGGCTTTCGGGCGCGACGTCGATGTTGCGGGCGCCAGAGCCGGTCAATGCCGCGACGGCTGCCTGAACCGCAGCCTCGGCCACAAGATCGCCACCGGGCCTTGCCGGCGGGATCGGCGACCGCGCCAGGCCGGGGCCGGTGGACGCGACGGTTGCTTGGGCCGGCGCGGCAGGCTGCGGCCGGGTTTCGGGCGATGTTTCGGCCGCCATCGTCGCTTCGACGTTGCGCGGTTCCGGCAGAGGTGCATCCAGCGATACCGGTGGCGGGGCAAGCACGATCTCTTCGGCCGGTGGCCGAACGCCTTCGCCGGCCGCAACGGCGTTCACGGCAAGCCCGCGATGGGCGGCCTGACGCCCGCCGGGGTCTTCCGGGGCAATCCGCATCGGCCCTTCCAGGGCCCGGACCACCGGCACGCCGCTGACATCGCGAACCGTCAGCTTGTAGCCCCAGACCGCAACGCCGACCAGCAGCGCGATCGACAGCGCCGCACCGGTCCAGTTGATCAGGGTCTGCAACTGTCGGGCAAGCACGGCCGGGCGCTGCCCCGCCGGTTCGGGCTCATGCGGCCCGATGCCGGAGGGGGCGGTGACGGAAGGGCGGCGCAACGGTGCGCGCGACAGCGGTGGCGTCCGGTCAAGGTGGCCGCCGGAAGGATGCGCCCACGAGGACTCGTATCTCAGATCGGTCATGCCCGCCTCACCGGGGCTGCCCGGCGCGGATGCCGGACGCGGCCCTCTGACTGCTCTCGTCCCCGGTGGCGGCGCGATTGGTCAGCGCATCTCCTGCACCGGAGCGACCCCAAGAATACCAAGACCGGCGCAAATGACAACGGCAGTGGCACGCACCAGCGCGATTTTGACCTGCGTGGCGGCAGAATCGCCCTCCTGAAGGAAGCGCAGCGACGGTTCGTCATTGCCACGGTTCCACAACCCGTGGAATTCGGCGGCCAGTTCGCCGAGGTAAATGGCCACGCGGTGCGGCTCATGCGCGGCGGCGGCGGTCTCGACGATCCGCGGCCATTGTGCCAGCCGGCGGATCAGGGCCAGCTCGGCCGGATCGTCGAGCGTTGACAGATCGGCGGCGGCAAGGCTGGCATCGTCGGTTGCGACGAGCCCGGCGGCACGGCGCATCACCGAGGCGGCGCGGGCGTGGGCGTATTGCACATACCACACCGGGTTGTCGCGCGACTGTTCGAGCACCTTGTCGAAGTCGAAATCGAGCGCCGCGTCGTTCTTGCGGGTCAGCATCACGAAGCGGGTGACGTCGGGGCCGACCATCTCGACCACATCGCGCAGGGTCACGAAGGTGCCGGCGCGCTTGGACATCTTGAACGGTTCGCCGTCCTTGAACAACTTGACCAGTTGCACAAGCTTGATTTCCAGCGGCACGCGGCCGTCTGACAAGGCCGCCACGGCGGCCTTCATGCGCTTGACATAGCCGCCGTGATCGGCGCCGAAAACGTCGATCAGCTCGTCAAAGCCGCGTTCGATCTTGTCCCAGTGATAGGCGATGTCGGGGGCGAAATAGGTCCAGCTGCCATCCGACTTCATCACCGGGCGGTCGACATCGTCGCCATGCGCCGTCGACCGGAACAGCGTCTGCTGGCGCGGCTCCCAATCCTCGGGCGTCTTGCCCTTGGGCGGTTCCAGAACGCCCTCATAGATCAGGCCCTGTTCGCGCAGCCGCGCCAGCGCGGCCTCGATCCGGCCGGTGCCATAAAGCGCCTTTTCGCTGGCGTAGACGTCCATCTGCACGCCCAGAAGCGCCAGATCGGCGCGGATCATCGCCATCATCCGCGCGGTTGCGAATTCGCGGAAGGTGGGCAGCCATTCGCCCTCGGGCCTGTCGAGATACCGGTCGCCGAATTCGGCCTTGAGCGCCTCGCCGACCTCGATCAGGTAGTCGCCGGGATAAAGGCCGTCGGCGATCTCGGGGCTCAGGCCATGCGCCTCTCGATAGCGTTCATAGGCCGAACGCGCCAGCACATCGACCTGTGCGCCGCCGTCGTTGATGTAGTATTCGCGCGTCACCTCCCAGCCGGCGAAGGCCAGAAGCCGGGCCAGCGCATCGCCCACAACCGCGCCGCGGGTATGGCCGACGTGCATCGGCCCGGTCGGATTGGCCGAAACGAACTCCACATTCACCCTGCGCCCGCCGCCCAGCCGCGACCGGCCGAAATCGGCGCCCTGTTTCAGGATCGCGGCAACCAGCGCCTGCCATACCGACGGGGCCAGCCGCAGGTTGATGAAGCCCGGACCGGCGACTTCGGCCGACAGGATGCGGGCGTCCTCGTCCAGCCTGGCAGCCAGCGCCACCGCGATCTCGCGCGGGTTGCGCCCGGCGGGGCGCGCAAGAACCATGGCGGCGTTGGTCGCCATGTCGCCATGGGCGGGGTCGCGCGGCGGTTCGACCGTGACCGCAGACAGGTCCAGCGTCGCAGGCAGCAGGCCGTCGCCCTGAAGACCGGCCAGCGCCGAGACCACAACTTGGTGCAGGTCGTGAAACAGGTTCATGGATGCTCCGGGATTGTGCGCCGCAGGCAGGGCGCAGCTAT
>SKWP01000122.1 GCA_007128865.1 Paracoccaceae bacterium | reverse complement strand
GTTGGTTGCCGGATTGCTGCCGATGGTCGTCGTGCGGATATGGGGCGCAATGCCTTCGATGCGGTCGGCCCAGCGTTGCCAGGCGGCCGTTTCGTCCGGGCCCTGCACGAACCGGCCGACCTGGTTGACCAGATCCCTTGCATCGGCGGTGAAATCGGCAAAGGGATTGCCCAGGCCGATGACAAGCTCACCTTCGATCCGTCCGGCATGGCAGAGCAGGCAGTTGCTCGAAACCACCTCTACCCCGGCGTCGTTGACATGCGCGGTCAGGTGATAGGGCAGGGTGGCATTGCGGCCCTCGCGGCCTGGCAGCATGTCGGCGGGGTCGGTTTCGGGGGCGATGCGGCGCCAGGCCTGATAGGGCATGCCACAGCCGACATAGGGCGCATTGATCAGCGCGTGACGGCCCGCCTCGGGGTCGCCCGGCCGCTGCGGGTCTGCCAGAACCGTTCCGACCGGCGAACGGAACCTTTCGGGGTCGGGAACCGGGCCGCTGCCGGGGAACAGGCCGGCGAGCCAGACCGCGGCAAGGCCGGTGGCGGCGGCAGCAAGCAGCGATGCGGCGATGCGCCATGTCATGGGTCTGCGTATCCCGTCAGTTGCAGGGTGCCGGTGGCAGTGATCCGCCGCCCTCCGCGCTGGCCCTCGGCGCGGACCAGACCGCTCCAGACCGGGGCGATGAAGTCATGCTCCTGATCCTCCGCGACCGGGGTCACGGCAAGCAGCAGATCGTCGAGCCGCAGGGTCCATGCCACCGGCCAGTTCGCATGCCGCCCCTGCCAATGGCGAAGCGGTTCCATTTCGGCCGCATCGGTACCGATTGCCCCGGCATCGGCGCCGGCACCGGCGATGAAGGCTTCGACAGTTGCGCTGCCGCGACCATCCGCGCGCCGCGACCGTGTGACCGAGAGATCCGAGCCGTCGTCGAGATGCAGGATCAGCCTGTCAGAGGCTATCGGCCCGCCATCGGGCAGCGGCAGGTCGCCCCACAGATGCTCGAACCATGCGGTGCCCGAAAGCCCTTGCGCCTGCCCGCCAAGGTTCAGCGTGCCTTCGGCCTGCATGCGGCTGAAGCCGTAACCCCGAAACGGCGCCTCGGCGGCATCGGCCGAATTCGCCGGGTGCAGCGGGATCAGTGCAAGTTCGGCGCTGGCATCCCCGGCGCCGGCCCGAAGCTGCCACTGCCCGCCATCGGTGCCGAATGCGATGGCCCAGTCGTCCAGCCGCAGGGCTGGTCCGTTCGGATCAAGACCCGCGACACCCGGCATGCCTCGGCGAATGCGTTCCTCGGCCATTGCCCTGTGGCCGGCGCTGTCCAGCAAGACGACATGGCCCCGGTAGATTTCGCGCCCTTCCCATCCGGCGCCGGAAGGCGGCTTGTCGGGCGCCATCAGACCGATGCGAAGCAATGCAAATTGTACCGCAGCGAATGAGCCGGCTTCGTCCTGCAGATGCGCCGTTAACAGCCAGGCTTCGGAACGTGCCTGCGGATGCGGCGCGTGATCTTCCGGCAGCGACAATTCCCACGCCTCCCTTGGCCTGCCGAGGCCGTCAACGGGCGCCTGCGCCAATGCTGCAAGCCAGTCGGCGGTTTCGGACGCCGTCGCGGCCGGGGTCTGGTGCCGTTCGCGGTCGTCGGTCAGAAACACAACCAGTCCTGATGCCGCGATTGCCAGCGCCGCAAGCAGGATCCCGATGCGTCCAAGCCTCATCGTCGCCTCCGAAGGGTTCGGCCTTTGCGGCTCGGGACAGGGTAGCATTTGCAGGTCGAAAGGCTCAACGCATCACCGGGATTTGACATCCGGCCGGGTTGGCTCGAATCCGGACCCTATCCGCCGGTGGCCAGCAGCCAGATGCCCTGCGTGAGAAAGAAGACGCCCACAATCGTTACCAGCCATCGGGTCGCGCGCCGAAATCCCTGGTCGGTCAGCCGAACCAGGATACGGTGCCCGGCCATCGAGCCCAGCACCGAAAAAGGCGCTGCAATCAGCACGGCGGCCTGGGTGGTGCTGTCCAGTCCGACCAATGCACCGGAATAGAACGCGATCTTGGCGACATGCGAGCAGCCGACCAGCATCGCCTTGGTCGCGATGACCGCACGTCGGTCCATCTCGGTCCGGACGAAGAAGATATCAACGATAGGGCCGGCGACGCCGGTGCCGATGTTGAGAAGCCCGGAACTGAAACCGCAAAGGAAGGCGTGGCCGGGCCGCGAAGCATCGAGGTGGATCCAGCGCACCGGCATCCACGCGAAGACCGGCAGCAGCCCGATGCAGATCGAAACCACCGCAAGGTTGGGTGTGTAGCGGATAGCGCTCAGCACCAGAACGGCGAGGCCAAGCCCGACAACGGAAAAGCCGATGATCCGCCAGTTCATGTAGTGCCTTGCAAACCATGCGCGCGAGATGTTGGCAACAAGCTGCAATATGCCCTGAACCGCGATGGCTGCGCTGACAGGCATCAGCAACAGCAGCACCCATAGCAGCATCATGCCGCCAACCATGCCGTAGACGCCGGAAAACGTCGCAGTCAGGAACACCGCAACAACAAGAACGCCGCCGGACCAGAGCGTCATTGCAGCAGATGCCCGGCGTGGACGTCGAACTGCTGTAAGCCTCGATTGCCCGCAACAAACACGATTCCCGCCTTTCCGGTCTGCCCGCAATCCAGCCGCTGAATTCCGCGCAAGGGCCGGCTGCGGCTTGCCTGCTCGAGGTTTCGGACGGCGTTGACTCGCCGCGCACGATCTGTAGTAGTATCAGCGACTACGAAAAGAACAAGCGCGAGGCCAAGACAAGATGTCAGCAGGCACACCGGATGCGGGAATAGAGGCGATACTGGACGAACTTTCGGCGCGCAGTGGCCGCGCGTTGTCCATGGGAAACCCGAAGCGACTGTCCCAGCGCCGCGAACAGGGCCTGCTGAACGCGCGCGAGCGCATCGATGCACTGCTGGATCAGGGAAGCTTCTTCGAGGTCGGCCTGCACGCCACATCGCATCGCCCGGAAATGCGCGACCGGACCCCTGCGGATGGCAAGATTTCGGGTTTTGGTACCATCGATGGCCGGCCGGTTGCGGTTGTTTCCAACGATTTCACCACGCTGGGCGCATCGTCGAGCGTGATCAACGGCAAGAAGATCAAGTACGTCAAGGAAACCGCCGCCAGGCGCGGGATGCCGCTGGTGATGCTGGGCGAATCCTCGGGCGCACGGATGCCGGACAGGATGGGCGCGGCCGGCCGCGCCATTCTCGGGCAGGATCCGAACGAATTCCGCCGCCGGCGCGAGATGCCGCTGATATCGGCGCAGCTTGGCGACTGCTATGGCTCGTCGACGTGGTACGGCTGCATGTCCGACTTCGTGGTGATGCGCAAGGGCGCCACCATGGCCGTCGCAAGCAGCCGCGTGACCTCGGTTGCGATCAATCAGGCCGTCGACGCCGAAGAGCTGGGCGGCTGGAAGCTGCACACCGAAACCACAGGGCTGGTCGATGTTGCCGTCGACGATGATGCTGCGGCGCTGGCGACCGTGCGCAAGGTGCTGTCATATCTGCCCCAGAGCGCGGCGCAGGAACCGCCGCGGCTTGCGGTTCCGGAAGGTGCCCACGGCGACCCGGAGGAACTGCTGCGGCATTTTCCGACCGCATCCACAAAGGTCTACGACACCCGCAAGGTTCTCGGGGCGCTTGTCGATCGCGACAGCCTTTTCGAATTCAAGCCGCGCTTTGGCCGTTCCATCGTGACCGGCCTGAGCCGGCTTGGCGGCCGCAGTGTCGGGGTCATCGCCAACAACCCCATGGTGCGCGGCGGCGCGATCGATGTGGATGCCATGCGCAAGGCGACCAGTTTTCTGGTGCTTTGCGATTCGTTCAACATACCGATCCTGTTCCTGGTCGATCAGCCCGGTTTCCTTATCGGGCTTGAAGGCGAACGGCGCTGGGCGCCGGGCCGGATCATCAACTGGATGAATGCTCTGGCCCAGGTGACCGTGCCGCGCATCGCGCTGACGCTGCGCAAGAACTACGGGCAGGCATATCTCAACATGGGCGGCGGGCGACATTCGGAACTTCAGGCGGCCTGGCCGACAGCGGATTTCGGTTTCATGGATCCGCGGGTCGGCGTGAATGTGCTGCACGGGCTGAAGCGTGACGACGATCCGGAACGGTTCGAACAGCTGGTGCAGGAGATCGCCCAGGACAGTTCGGCCTATTCGCTGGCCGGCCTGTTCGAGGCCCAGGCGGTCATTGACCCGCGCGAGACCCGTGCGTTCCTGCTCAATGCATTCGAAGTGCTTTGCGGCGGACCGAAGGGCAGCATCGGCGAACACCACCTTGCCAACTGGCCCACCAGCTACTGATGGCGGGTTCGGTCGATACCTCCGCTTCGCAGGCTGCGCCGCAAGATATCGCGGGGCTTTTTGCGGCTGCGCGTGACCGGGGCGATGCCGCGCTGGATGAACACGCCGCCAAGGCGCTGCTGGCACGCACCGGCATCGCGGTGCCGGCCGGTCTGCGGCTCGAGGCTGCGGCGCAGGTTCCGGGCGACATGGCAGGGCTGCGCCCGCCGTTTGCGCTCAAGGCCCTTTCCCGCGCCGCCATCCACAAGAGCGATATCGGCGCGGTGCGGCTTGGCCTGCCCGACGCTGCGGCCGTCGCCGCTGCCTGCAAGGACAT
>SKWP01000284.1 GCA_007128865.1 Paracoccaceae bacterium | reverse complement strand
GGCGGCGAAATCTCCGGAAACATCGACATGCGCCGCAGCGCGGTGGCCTTCGGCTTCGATGCGCTGGCCGGCGACCGGCTGTTCATCGATATCGAAGGCTTCGGGCTGAGCAGTTCCAACGCCCGGTTCCGGCTGATCGACCCCTTCGGGCGTCAGGTGCTGGGGCCGGTTGCGGCGGCCGACATCACCGATTTCGCTGTCGAGGTGGGCGGGCGCCATACGCTGGTGCTTGAAACCCATCGCACGCTCGACCCGCAGGAAACCACGCCCTACCGGCTGTCGGTCAACCGCATCAACACCATCCCGGTTCCGGTCGAGATCGGGGGCGATAACCCGGGCCTTGGGCCGGTTCTGGCGGATGGCGCCGTCGGGCAGGCGCTGGCGCTGCGGGGGGCCGAATTCGTCGAGGTGCCGCATGACGCGACGCTGAACCTGACCGGCAGCGTCACGCTCGAAGCCTGGGTGAACCCTGAAAGCTTTGGCAGCACCTGGATGCCGGTGATCTTCAAGGGCGATGGCAGCGCCGGCGCTTCCGGGCGCAGCTATGCGCTCTGGCTGCGCTCGAACGGGGCGATCAACGCGGGCAGCGCCCGCAGCACCGGGCAGGTCGAGGCGCTGGAAACCGCCGGCGGCCTGGTGGCGCTGGGGCAGTGGACCCATGTCGCGGCGGTTTTCGACCGCGCCACCGGGCGTCAGGCGATCTTTGTCAACGGTGTCGAGGTTGCCGCGCGCAGCATGAACACCGCTGCGGGCCTTGCGACCTCGGCGCCGGTGCTGATCGGCCGGCATACGGAAGACAGTTCATCGCTGGCCATGTTCGACGGGGCAATCGACGAGGTGCGGATCTGGAACGGGGTGCGCAGCCCCGAAGAGATCGCCGCCGCGATGAACGCGGTCCTGGCCGGCGACGAAGAGGGGCTGCGGCTCAACCTCACCTTCGACGCGGTCGCCGGCACCACGGTTGCCGATGCCGGGCCGCACGGGCGCGACGGGCAGATCGTCAACCTGATCCCGCAGGGCATCACCGGGCGCATCGACCGGGTCGGGCAGGAGTTGCGCTATACCTTCACGCTCGACGACGCGGCGCTGCTGTATCTCGACAGCCTGACCAACCGAAGTGACATCCGGTACCGGCTGACCGGCCCGCAGGGGCTGGTGGTTGACCGCCACCTCGCGCAGTCCGATGCGGCCGGTTCGGGCTCTGCCAACCCGGTGCTGGCGCTTCCGGCGGGCGATTATACGCTGCTGGTCACGGCAACCGGCGACGGGACCGGGAATTTCAATTTCGTGCTGCGCGACCTGTCGCATGCCGCACCGCTGACGCTTGGCGTGCCGGTTCAGGGCAGCATCGCGCCCGCCAACCTGACACGCGCCTACCGTTTCGACGCCACTGCGGGGCAGAGGGTGTTTATCGACAACATCGACACCGCGTCGAACATGCGCTGGCGGCTGATCGATGCCTACGGGTCCGAGGTGTTCGGCAATATCGGCCCGTCCGACCGGACCAACCAGCTGTTGCCAACGACCGGCACCTACACGCTGCTGCTGGAGGGCAACATCGGCCAGGGTGGCAGCCTGGGTTACCGGCTGGCCATTCACCAGATTACGGCACCGGCGCTGGTGGCGATGGTGCCGGGCGAGTTGATGTCGGCCAACATCGACGTGCCGGGGCGCGAGCGGCTCTATACCATCACGCTCGACGAACCGCGCCTGCTGGTGATGGACAGCTACGAGAACCGCCCGAACCTGCGCTGGTCGGTCAGCGGCCCGAACGGAGAGCTGGTTTCGTCGCGGCAGTTCAACGCCACCGACGCGCGGCAGTTCACCGGCGATCCGGTGCTGCGGCTGGGCGCGGGAACCCACACGCTGCGCATCGCCGCCTCTGACGATCTGACCGGCAGCTTCCTGTTCCGGATGCGCGACCTGGGCGCACAGGCGGTGGTGCTGTCGCTGAACAACGAGCGCATCGGCAACCTGCCCGACAACGGCATCGGCACCAGCGTCTATGCCGTGGACCTGACCCGGCATCAGGTGGTGGATCTCGATGTCGCGGCCTTCCCTGCCTCGCAGACGGCCTGGCGCCTGATCAGCCCCGACGGCTATCAGATCAACACCAACACCCTGCGCAGCGAACGCTTTGTGGCGCCCGAGACCGGGCGGTATTTCCTGCTCATCGAGGGCGACCTGCGCAACGGTACCACCGAAACGCCGTATCGCTTCACCCTGCGTTCGCCCGGCTTTCCCGATGCGCTGGGCGCGACGATCGAGGATTTCGAGGGCGGCGCCGGCATCGGCCATGTCCTGAGCACCTACAACGGCGCCGCGCCCGCGGCCGAGGACGACGGCACCGGCAATACCGTGCTGCGGCTGCTGGGCAGCGGCTCGGTCAACCAGCGCAGCGGGATTTCCTTCTCGCGCACCGCGACCGGCCCCTTCGACCGCGTGGCCGCAGGCTTCGACTTCAGGCTGGAAATGCCGCCGGCCGGGCTGCCCGGCGAAGGCTTCAGCGTGCTCTGGGCGCGCAGCGTGTCGCAGGGCAATGGCGGGGTGATCCCCTTCGGCACCCTGACCCCGTCGCTGGACGGCACCTTTGCCGCGACGCTGATCATGCCCACCACCGCCGACGGCAGTGCGCGGATGGCGCTGCATTACGGCAACACCAAGGTCGCCGAGGTCAACCTCGCCGACCTCGGGGTGACGGTGGCCGACCTGTTCGCCGGCCCGTCGCGGATGGAGGTGACGCTGGACCGCGCCAATGGCGGCGCCCGCGCCACCGTCGGGCTGGACCTGCACGGCAAGGCGCCGGTGCAGGTTTTCGACGCGGTGCAACTGCCCTGGCTCGAACTCGACGATGGCCGCTTCGGGCTGCAGGCGGTCAACGGCCCGGCGCGGCTGATGGGCCTGACCATCGACAAAATCGCCATCGCCACCACCGCCGCAACCGCGCCGCTGACCGTGACGCTGGGCCAGGAAATCACCGGCGCCATCGAGACCGGAACCGCGGTGGACCGCTATCGCCTGGTGCTGGACAAGGCGAGCTGGATCGTCGTCGACAGCCGCACCAACAACGGCAACATGCGCTGGCAGATTTCGAACGGCCCGGTCGGCATTTCCGCAACCAGCTTCACATCGACCGATTCGGTGGATCGCAACGCGACGGTCGTTTACGAACTGCCCGCCGGTACCTATCTGCTCGACGTCTATACCAGCACCGCAAGCGCCGTTGGCAGCTATGCGCTGACCCTGTTCGACGCCGCCGCCGCGACGCCGCTGGCGCCGGGCGAAACCGTCGAGGCAACGCTCGACCCCGGCACCGTGACGCATCTCTACATGCTCGACTGGCCGGCGGACGCCGATATCTACCTCGAGACCGAGCGGCTCTCGGGCGAGGCCAACCGCGCCTCGTGGCGGCTGGTGGCACCCAACGGGAACCAGCTGCAGAACCCGTCCTATCTCGGCAATGATTACGCGCTGCGTCCGCTCGGGGTCGGGGGCAAGTATCTGCTGCTGGTCGAAGGCCGGGTGATGACCGCGGGGCCGATCGCCTATCGCATCACCGCGCATCGCTCGCAGGTGGCCGAAACCGCGCATGACCTCGGCGCGCGCGTGGACGCCAGCCTTGCCACCCCGGGCGACCGCAATGTGCATGTCTTTACCCTCGATGCGCCGGGCTGGCTGTACTTCGACAGCCTGTCGAACCGCAGCGACCTGTCATGGTCGCTTGCGGGGCCGGCCGGCACGCTGGGCAGCGCCAATTTCAACAATGCCGATGCCAACAGCCGCGGGGATGCCGCCGTCTATCCGGTGGGGCCGGGCGAATACCGGCTCGTGGTCAGCGGCTCGGGCAGCGCCACGGGCGATTACGCCTTCATCCTGCATGATCTTGCCGCCGCCGACCCGGTTGCCCTGATCGACCGCATCGACGTCGATTTCAGCCCCGGCAACATCTCGCGCGCCTTCCGCTTCGACGGTGCGGCCGGTGACCGGTTCTTTCTCGAGGCGATCGCGGGCAACCTGCAAGGGCGCTGGAAGGTGGTGGACAGCTACGGCCGGCTGGTCGGCAGCTCCGGCAACGTGCGTTCCAATGTAACCGAGCTGACGCTTGCCAGCACCGGCGCGCAATACCTGCTGATCGAGGGCCGCATCCAGGACGGCGCGGCGGATGCCACGCATTCCTTCCGCATCGTGCCGCTGGAATCGAGCCTTGCCGCGCTCGCACTCGACGACCGCATCGAGGGCCAGATCGAGCTTCCCGGCCAGACCAGCCGCTACAGCTTCACGCTCGATGCGCCGGGGCAGGTGTATGTGGACATCCAGTCGCCCGCGTCCTCGGCCTGGACCTGGACGCTGACCGGTCCGCGCGGGCAGGAAGCCAGCCGGAACTTCCAGAGCTCGGACGCCAGCGATGCCGGTTCGGCGCCGCTGTTCGACCTGATCGCGGGCACCTACACGCTGACCCTTCGAGCCTCGGGTGCCAATACCGGGGCCTACAGCCTGGCGGTGCTCGACACCGCTGCGGCGACCCAGATCACGCCGGGCACGCCGGTTTCCGACCAGCTCGCACCGGGCAGCGAGACCCGCGTCTATGCCTTCGAGGCCAGCGCCGGCGAACGCTTTTTCTTTGACCGTACGGTGGGGGATTTCCGCGCCACCTGGCGGCTGATCGATCCCTTCGGGCG
>SKWP01000031.1 GCA_007128865.1 Paracoccaceae bacterium | reverse complement strand
GAACTTCGGCCGCACCCGCAGCGTGACCTCGAAACTGCCGCTGTCGGTCAGACCGTCGGGGTCGCGCACCTCCACGGTGATCACGAAGACGCCGGCCGCGCCGGTGGTATCGCCGCCGATCACGCCGGTTTCGGCATCGATCGTCACCCAGCCCGGCGCATCCACCAGCCGGAAGCGCAGATCCGCATCGTCGCTGTCGGCGTCGGTCGCGGTGGCGCGGACGTCGAGCATCTCTTCTCCGGCCACGAGGATCACATCGTCGGGCAGGGTCAGCACCGGCGCCACAAGGTCGGCGGCGACAACGGTAACCTCAAAGCTCTGCGTGTCCGAAAGCCCGTCACTGTCGGTCACCCGTACGGTGAGGGTGATCGCACCCGCCTGCCCGTCGGTCGCCCCCGAAATCGCCCCGGTCTGCGCATCGATGACCACCCAGTCGGGCGCATCGACCAGATCGAAGACCAGCCCTTCGGCCGGCGTGTCATCGTCGCTGGCCACCGGCTGCACCGCAAGCGGCGTGCCTTCCTGCACCACCACCGGCGCCATCGGCGCCAGAACCGGCGGCGCCAGAACCCGCACCGCAAAGCTCGTCTGCGCCGAAAGCCCGTCGGGGTCGGTCACCCGAACGGTGACGGTCGCGGTGCCGACCTGACCGGCGCTGTCGCCGGTGATTGCCCCGCTCTGCGGGTCGATCTGCACCCAGCCCGGTGCGGCCACCAGGCTGAACACCAGATCCTCGGCCGGCGTATCGGCATCGCTGGCCACCGGCTGCACCGAAAGCGCCGCGCCGCGCACCAGCGTCCGGTCGGCAATCGGCGCGATCTCGGGCGCGATCCGGCCCTCGGCCGCAACCGTGACCGTCAGCGTGGTCTCGTCGAACAGGCCTTCGGGGTCGGTCACCCGCACGGTGAATGCGACCGCGCCGGCCTCGGCCCGGCCCGGCCAGGTCAGAACCCCGCTGTCGGGGTCGACCGCGGCGGCTTCGGGCCCGGCCACCAGCGACCAGGTGAGTTCGTCCTGGCTGTTGTCGACATCGGTGGCCGGGAAGGGCACCGAAACCCCCTGCCCCGACGCCACGGTGAAATCCGCCACCGGCTGCATCACCGGCGCGTCGTTGACCGGGTTGACCACGATGCTCAGCGTCGCCGGCGCGCTGGCAAACTCGCCGTCGAAGGCCACATAGGTCGCGCTCACGGTGCCAGAGAAATCCTGCGGCGGCGTGTAGCGGAACACCCCGCCGCCCAGCGCCTCGAGCACACCCACCGCCGGTTCGGTCAGGATCCGCGCCACCAGCAGGTCGCCCTCGGCGTCGGTGTCATTGGCCAGAAGGTCGATCTCGCCGACGGTATCCTCGTCGATCACCAGCAGGTCGTCCACAGCCACCGGGGCGGTGTTCGCGGCCAGGCCCGCAAGCCGCACATCGGCCACCCGCACCGAACTGTCGATGCGCCCCAGCCCGATCAGGTCGAACAGCAGCGTCACCGCCGCCGGGCGCACCGCAAGGCCGGCCAGATCGACCGTCACCACCATCTCGGGGCCGATCTGCTCCACCGTCACGCCCGCAGAGGCATGCACGCTGCCATCCGCCTGGATGTTGAGAAACGCATCGCTCCCCGAAAGCCCGTCAATCGCCGGCAGCGCCGAGCCCCCCGTGCCCAGATCGAACAGCGCCACCTCGAAGGCATCCGGCGGGCTGCCGGGCGTGGCGTTGAGATCGATGTCGCGCAGCGTGAAGCGGATCGCCGTCGCCTCAGCCGGCAGCGCAAAGCTCTGAAACAACCCCGAAATCCGCGCCGCATCCTCACCGATCAGCGCACTGCCCCCGGAAATGTCCACACTGCCGATCGCCTGCCACCGCCCATCCGGATCCCCCAGAGGCAACGCAAACCGCCCATTGCCAAACGCCGCAACATCCCCCCCACCATCCAGAACACCACCCGCAGAAAGCGCCATGTCGGGGCCGGTGTTGATGGCGGCGTCGAACACCACCGGCGCATCGGCGCCCGGACGCGCGCCCAGCATACCCGATCCCGGATCGGCATTGGCGGGCAGACCCATGGCACTGAAATCGCCGATGTCGGGCGCCGACGGCAGCCGGCGCATGCCGGGGTCCAGTGTCGGGCTCATCAGATAGCCCGGTGCGGTGCGGTCGATGTGATCCTGCAGGCCCAGCGCGTTGC
This sequence comes from Paracoccaceae bacterium, assembly GCA_007128865.1. GTDB lineage: Bacteria > Pseudomonadota > Alphaproteobacteria > Rhodobacterales > Rhodobacteraceae > Rhodobaculum. The sequence continues at coordinate 2,512 of SKWP01000031.1, read as the reverse complement.
CCATCTCGTGCAGGATCACCGTCAGCAGGTCGATGCGCCCGGCGGCAAGCCCGTCAGGATCGGCCAGCAGCACATGCGCCCAGTCGCTGGCCACGAAACTCGCCGCCGCGTCCGGATTGGTGTACCAGCCATGGCCGGCCGCATCGATGTCGAGCGTGATCACGCCGGGCTGGTACCAGGCCAGCATGGTGTCTTCGAGATCGTCGATACGGATGACGATATCCTTGAGCTGCGCCGCCGCGCCGGGCACCAGCGCGCTTTCGGTCCAGATGCCGGTGGCGACCTCGGCCAGCGCCCGCGCTTCGTCGATGGTCAGCACCTCGACCCCGCCGGGGCCCATGCTGCTGGTCAGCTGCGGCGACCCGGCGCGCCCGAAGCGGAAGTTGTCGACCAGGGTGATCACCGAAATCGCGTTCACGACCCAGGCGCCGGGGTTTATCACCTGCGCGAAGTTCAACAGCTCCTCGGTCCAGCTCGAATCCGGACCGAGGGCCACTTCCTCGAGGCCTTCGTTGGTGATGGTGATGTTGCCCACCCGACCCTTGATCACATCGGGAATGCGGAACCTGGCCGTCTGGGTCGAAAAGACGCCCCACTGGAACCGGAAGGCAGGTCCACCGTAGGTTGAGCCGTCTTCCCCCACCATCTCGGCGGGCAGCGTGTACTGGCTGCCGTCCAGCAGGGTGACGACCGCAGAGGCCTGCAGCCGGTCGGTGGTGTTGAAGGGCAGGAAGGCGTCGAATTCGAAATAGGTCGCGTCCGGCGGGAAGAACAGCCGGTTATGGGTCAGCTTGTCGAAGTTGCCGAACCGGTCGATGCCGCTTTCGATGGCGCCGAGCGGATCGATATGTCCGAAGAACGGCAGCGTCACCCCGCCCTCGGGCAGGAAGGTGCGGAAGAAATCCTTCAGCGCCTGGCTGCTGCCCATGAGCAGGCCATAGTCGGGGTTCGTGTCGATGTTGAACTTCGCGTAGAAGATCAGCTCGAGATTGTCCTTGATGTATTTCGTGAAGGCCTGCATCGACTTGGCGCGCTCGGCCTCGCTCGCCTTCTGCTTCTCGGGCGTGCTGCGGTCGATGGGTTCGCTCAGGATTTTCAGCAGCGACGGAATGCCGCCCGAAAGATCGGCCTCGGCGCCGGTGTATTCCTTGATCAGGGCCTTGATCTCGGGATCGTCCAGCATGAGCTTGATCGACTTGTCGAGGATTTCGGCGAAGAACAGCATCACCTTGCGGTCGTCGATCAGGAAATCCGCAAAGGTATCCGACAGCGTCACAAGCGTGCTGGGGGTGACCTGCATGACCCCGTCGGCATCGACGAGGCGGGCGTTTTCCTTGCCGCCGTCAACCAGCGTCAGCCCGAGCTGATCGGCATATTTCTGCTGCGCGGCGAGTTGCAGCTCATCCTTCGTGTCGCCCTCGAACTTGCCGGTCAGCTTCTTGTCGAGAAAGGACTTGAGCTTGGCGTCGATGATCGGCTTGAGAACCCGCCCGATCACGTCGACGATCTCGGTCACCATGTTCTTGTTGACGAGGAAGAAGCCGGTCATGTCAACCGGCCCGTCAAAGCCCCAGTCCTGTGGCGAACTGGCGGTGAACAGGTCGAAGGTGAAGGACACGCCTTCGTCCTTGCCGGTGTCCGGAATGCCGCCGTGCATCGACCATCCCGGCAGGTCGAAATGCAGCGGGAAGCGGCCCATGCTTTCCGGCAGATCCGGGATCAGCGCCGACAGCTTCTTGGCGCTGTCGCCCCAGGTCTTGGTCTTGTCGAAAAGCGTGTCCTTGAGCTTCTGGGTATTGGTGGTGAACCCCGCAACCTCCTTGTAGACGCTTTCGAGGATCCACTTGGCAATGTTGCTCATTGCCATCCGGCTGCCGTGCGAGAAATCGCCGTTGAAGATATCGGGCACCACCGGGTAGCTCTGCCCGGTCGGCAGCCGCGGGCGCGCGACCTCGGTGTTGTCGAAGTCGAGGCTGGTGCGCGGCGCGCTGCCGGCTGCCGGCCGGATCGCCGGATCGCCGGCCACGCGCGAGAAATAAAAGCCGGTTCCGATCGCCTCCATCCGGGTCGTGTTGGTTCCCGGCGTGCCCGGATTGACGTATGCCTTCTGGAAATACTGCTGGAAATGGGCGTTGACCTGGGTCCAGCCGCCCTTGAAGGCCACCGGATCGACGCCGTACCAGGGCTGTTTGGTATACTCTTCCGAAAAGATCGACAGCGCACGTTCCAGCCTGCTCGGGTCGAGCGAGGCGCCGATCACCAGCCCTTCGTCGCCGGCGGTGCGCGGCACGTTCACCCCGGCGATGAAGGCCGAATTCACGTCCACCGTGCCCAGATACCACTGCACGATGCGCTTGTGCGGCGAGGCCGCGAAATCGTCCGAGCCTTCCTTGAAGCCGGGGATGTTGACCCCGACGAACCCCGGGTTGCTGCCGCCCGGCACGGTGAAGGAAAGCTCGATGTCGGGCCTGCCCATGCCATGCGCGGTCGGAACCCGCGTCGGACCGTCGTT
>SKWP01000164.1 GCA_007128865.1 Paracoccaceae bacterium | reverse complement strand
GGCAATTGAACACGGATGACGCATCCCGTCGAAAGGTCCTGGCAAGGCTTTCTTGTATCGAGCATGCAGTCGTTGGCGAATGCCGATGACACCTCCGATGCGCTGAGGCGGTTTCTTGGCGAAATCTGCCGGCATCTGTCGGCCAGTCACTGCGCCATCGTAACCGGCACCGACCACGGACTGATCGTGCTCGAGGAAAGCCCGTCGGAACGCTCGATCGACCTTGATGGCATCGATTCCGATGGCATCTGGACCGGCGGCGACCCTGTGCGGGACGCGGTGGTTTATCCGTGTCCGGGGTATCTGGCACTGGTGCTGCAGCGCCCTGAAACCGGCGGTCTCGTTCCGCTGGCGCTGGTGATGCAGGGCGTGGGGCGCCTGGATGCAGCCGGCGTTGCCGATCTGCAGGCATCGGCGGCCCTGGTCAGGCTGGCACATGCACAGCTGACCGGCAAGCAGCATGGTCTGATGCCGGTTTCGCCCCGGCCGGCCGGTGATGCGGATCTGCCCGGCGGCACCGGGCCGGAAAGCACGGATCGCGAGGCGCTGCGCGGCGCAATCGACAGGCTGACGGCCGCGCAGGCGCTCAGCGTCGAGATCATCAACGACCTGATGGGCGCGCGGCACGTCGAACTCGACGCGGTGGTAACCTCGGCGCTGGCCCGCATGGGCAGGTTCTGCGGTTCCGACCGCACCTATCTGTTTCGCGATACCTCGGAAACCACGATCAGCAACACCCATGAATGGTGCGCACCGGGGATCGAGCCGATGATCGGGCTGTTGCAGGAACAACCCCGCGAGATTGCCGAGCCCTGGTACGAGGCATTCAGCCATGATGCCCATATATACATCGCCGATGTCGGTGCGCTGGATCCGGAAGACGACATTCGCAAGGTTCTGGAAATGCAGGGGATACGCTCGCTTCTGGCGGTGCCCCTGCGCCATGACGGACAGATCTTCGGCTTTGTCGGCTATGATGCGGTTCGCAGTTACCGGAGCTTCCTGAAAGGCGAGATCCACCTGATCAGGTCGGTTGCCAATGTCATGGCAACCATGCTGGTGCAACGCGATGCCCAGCTGCGGCTGGCCACCATCCGCGCCGAGCAGGATCTGCAGCGGCGGCGCCTGCATTCGACGCTCAGCGTCATTCCCGACATCCTGCTCGAACTCGACAGTGACCTGCGCATCACCGGCTTCCATGCCAACCAGAGCATCGAGCGGCAACTCGACCTCAACGCCCTGATCGGCCGGAGTGTCGCAGAGGATTTTCCGGCGGACATTACCGCGATCGCGGCCGGTATCCGGAACGATCTCGAAAGCCGGGAGGTTGCCCAGGGCTATACCCTTGCCTTCCCGGCAAACGGGACAACGCGGCATTATTCGGTTGCGGCCGCGCGCCGCCCGCAGGACCGGAGCAACATTCCGCCGGGCTATATCGCCATCCTGCGCGATGTTTCCGAACAGCATGCCCAGCGTCGGGAAATCGAACGGCTGAGCAAGATTGCCCGCAACACCACCAACCTTGTCATCACGACCGATCCCGACGGCGGGGTTGAATGGGTCAACCCTGCCTTCGAGGAGCGGACGGGTTACAAGCTGTCCGAGATCAGGGGCAGAAAGCCGGGTTCCTTCCTGCAATGCCCCGAAACCGATCAGGCCACGGTCAGGCGCATCGGCGCGGCGCTGCGGCAGCAGCGCCCGATCACCTGCGAACTGCTCAACGCCACGAAAACGGGCGAAAAATACTGGATCAGCATGGCCATCCAGCCGATCCACGACGCCCGGGGCGCGCTGCAGGGCTTCATGTCGGTGCAGCCCGACATCACGATCAACCGTCTGCACGCACAGGAGCTCGAACTTGCGCTGGCTTCCGAAAAGGCCGCCCGTGCGCAACTGAAAAGCGCCGTGGACATCATGCAGGACGCGCTGATCCTGTTCGATGCCGACCAGAAGCTGGTGATCTGCAACGAACGCTACCGTGCGCTTTATCCCGAGCTTGCAGACATGCTGCAACCCGGGTTCGAGCTGCGCGATATCCTTGCCGAAGGCGTGATGAAGGGTGTTTTCGGCAAGGCCCATGACGACAAGGACGCGTGGCTGGAACGGCAGCTGGCCAAGGCCAGGCTGAAGAGTTCGCAAAACAGGCTGCGCAGCATTTCGGGCCGGTGGTACCATGAAACCCAGAAGGCCACCCCCGATGGCGGGCGCATCTGCATCCTGACCGATGTGACCGAATGGAAGGATGCCGAGCGGCGCGCGCTTGCAGACCGGGCGCGGGCCATGGATGCCTCGCGCGACGGGATCGTTCTTGCCACCGCGGACGGGCGCATCAATTATGCCAATACGGCCGCCGTCGAGATTTTCGGGCGCGATACTGCCGAGCAAATGATCGGGCTGGATTGGCTTGGCCTGATCTTCGGCGGCGACGAAAGCGGTGCTGCGGCGCAGGCGAATGCGGCGCTTGAAGCCGGAGGATTCTGGCAGGGGCAGTCCTATCTCGGATTGTCGGGCGGCGAACCGGTCGAGATCGAGACTTCGGCGACGCGGAATGCCGATCAGAGCATCCTGTGCATCTTTCGCGACATTTCGGAAAAGCGCCGCGACGAGATCGAGCGCGAACGCATCCGCGAGGAACTGACGCTTGCGCGCAGGCGCGAGGAAATCGGCCATATCGCAGCCGGCCTGACCCATGATTTCAACAATGTGCTGTCCGTGGTTTCGGGGGCGGCCAGCATGATCGGGGAAGCCGGGGATCTGGACATGGCGCGGTCGCTGGCCGGGCGGATATCCGAGGCATCGGAGCAGGCTTCGGGACTGTTGCGCCGCATGCTGTCGCTCGGCAAGAGCGAGACACGGCACGAACTGCTGGATCTGCGGCGCCCGCTGCGCGACGCCGAGGCATTGGTGCGGCCCGGCCTGCGGGCGCCCGTTTCGCTGTCGGTCGACCTGCCTGACCATCCGGTGATGACCTTTGCCGACAGCACTTCGGTCTTGCAGATGGTGCTGAACCTGATCATCAATTCGCGCGATGCCCTGACGGCCCGTCCGGGCGGGCAGGCTGCGGGGACTATCGCGCTGTCGCTCGGGCTGGCGGAACCGGCCGAGCTGGACCGTGCCTTCGACGTCGGCGAGACCGTGACGGATACCCCCTATGCCCGCATCATTGTCGAAGACGACGGACCGGGTATGGATGATGCCATCCGTGCGAGCATCTTTGACGCCTATTTCTCGACCAAGGGCGACAAGGGCACCGGTCTGGGCGTGCCCATCGTGGCAAGCGCGGTGCTGGAACACGGCGGCGCGCTGGCCCTTGACACGGCGCCGGGCAAGGGGGCGCGTTTCACCATCCTCTGGCCGATCGAACCCCCGGGAACGGGGCTTTCCCCGGCCGGAACGACCGCGTCGGCGCAGGCATGGGCAGGTGAGGGGGTGCTTGTGTATTCATCCAGCCCCGACGGGCTGGCCGGGCTTGCAACCCTGCTCGAACAGGCCGGCGCCCTGACGCTTCCCTGTCGCACCCTGACCGAGGTTGCCGAAATGCTGGCAGAGGAAGCGAGCTGGGATGCGGTGGTTCTCGATCTGGGCGGGGTTTCCGGGATCGGTGCGGCACAAGCCGCCCTTGGCACCCTGCGGGCAGAGGTGCCTGTCGTGGGCGTGATCGATGCGGCCGGGCAGGACATGCCCGAGGCCCAAGGCCGGCTGTGGCTGTGCCGCGGTCCGGTCGGCCGGCCCGGCTTCCTGTCCGATCTGCATGCATGCAAGTCTGCCGCGGCGGCCGGCGCGGCCGAAGCGCTGCTGTCGCAGTCATGAAGGGTCCGTTCCGGTAGCGCGAAGGGGCGGCCTGTCGGGCAGGCACCGCCCCGGAGCCGGTATCAGACCAGCCCCATCTCCTTGGCCATGATCACGGCCCGGGTGCGGTTGTTGGCCCCGATCTTGCGGCAGATGCCGGTGACATGCATCTTGACCGTGGCTTCGGCCATCTGGAGTTCGTTGGCGATTTCCTTGTTGGACTTGCCCTCAGCCAACTGGGTCAGGACATCCATTTCCTTGTCCGTCAGATTGCCCTGACGGCTGCCGGATGCGGGCATCGCCTGCGTCTTGATCAGTTCCATCGGCAGATAGCGTTCGCCCGAATGCATGAAGCGGATGGCATTGGCGAGGCTGCGCAACGGCGTCGTCTTGAGCACGATACCGGCCGCGCCTGTTGCCATGATCTCCTGCATCATCCGCGGTGTGGTGTTTCCGGTCAGGATCGATACGGGTTTGCCGTCATTCAGGCGCATCGCGCGTTTGAGTCCGGCGACACCGTTCATGCCGGGCATGTTCAGGTCCAGCAGGACAACGTCGAAACTGCCTTCGGCCTGAAGGATCTGGGCAGCATCATCAAAGCTTTCGGCCACGCGCACGGACATTCCGGCCGAGTCGGTCAGAAACAGCTGGAACATGTCCACAACCATTCGGTGATCATCGGCCAGCAACACGCGGATCTGGTCACTCTTTATCGACGACAGGACGTTCACAAAACCTACTCACGATTCCCGCATGGGCGCATGCTGTGCGACCGACAAGAAAGTAAGTTTGCGGCTAATTTTTGGCAATGGTCGGGGTAGCCCCCGACTTTGGCGAAGAATCCGACCCATCCGGCGCCTCGGGCTCTCCAAATGTGGTGGCCCTTGGCGCTGCCTCTTCGGCTGCGGGCGTGTCGGGGGCCGGGCGGCCTGGCGCTTCGTCGCCGGTCTGGCCAAAGGCGGTCAGCAGGCTGGCCGCATCATCCAGCGACACGGCTGAAAAGCTGACCTTCTTTGCCCGGCGCTGCGGTTTGGGCGGCTCGGCCGGCGGCGTTTCCGCCGCGTCGGTCACCGGTTCGGCCGGGGCCGGTGCAAGCGCAATGATCGTGGCGGGCGCCGGTGGCTTGCCTGCGGGCCTGCGGCGCGACAGGGCGATTCGCAGGCCGAGGCCGACGCGGCCCGAAAGCGGCGGTTCGCCTGCCCGGCCCTGCAACGCGACGGCATCGGCCGCCGAAAGCGCCTTGGTCATCTGCGCCAGCTGCGCGATCCAGCCCCTCGTGGTGCGGTTCATCTGCGGTCTCCTTCGGCATTTGGCATCCTTCTTGCAATTCCCGGGCCAGAACCTGGCCGGACCAAGGACGACCCGATGACCACCCTGCTGCGCGATCATATTGCCGTGCATGCCGAAGCGCTGAAGATCGGCGAAAGACGCGGTGCAATCCTTGCGTCGAACATCGCCCATGCCTCGACACCCGGCTACAAGGCGCGCGATATCGACTTTCGCGCCGAGCTTGCACAACGGGTTGCGGGGCAGGGCCCGCTGCGCGCCACCGACGCACGGCATTTCGCGCATCCCGCAGCACAGATGAACGGACCGGGTTTTCGCGTTCCCACGACCGCCTCGCTCGACGGCAATACCGTCGAGATGGCGGTCGAACAGGTGCAGTTCGCCGAGAACGCACTTCGCCAGCAAGCCAGCCTGACCCTGCTGAACCGCCGCATCAGCGGGCTGATGTCTGCCATCCGGGGAGAATGAGATGACCGAAATCCGCAACGTGTTCGACCTGGGCGGACGGGCCCTTTCGGCGCAGATGCAGCGGCTCAATGCCACGGCATCGAACCTGGCCAACGCCGGCACGGTATCGGGCAGCGCCGAAACCGCCTTTCGCCCGCTTCGCCCGGTTTTCGTGGTCGACGAGGCCCGACCGGGTTCCGGACTTGCCGCACCGCGCGCCGACCGCATCGTGGCGCTGGACCGTGAACCGGCTCGCATGTTCCGCCCCGACCATCCCCATGCCGATGCCGATGGCTTCGTGTACGAGGCCGCCGTTCATGTCGAGGAAGAGATGGTCGAGATGCTGGAGGCAAGCCGGGCCTATCAGAACACGCTCGAAGCCATGTCCACCCTGCGGATGCTGATGACCCGCACCCTGTCGATGGGTGAATGACGATGATCCGGATCGGTGACGACCTGTCAGCATTGCCTGCCGCCCCCGCTGCCGCCGGGGCAAATGCACAGACCCGGGACAGGCTGGGACAGCAGGACTTTCTGACCCTGCTGACAGCACAACTGCGCAATCAGGATCCGCTCAACCCGATGCAGAACACCGAATTTCTGGGCCAGATGGCGCAGTTTTCCACCGTTGCAGGCATCGACCGGTTGCATGACGGCCTGCAGGGGCTGGGCGCGGGGATGCGCGACATGCGGCTCGGGATGGCATCGACCCTGATCGGACAGTCGGTGCTGGTGCCCGGTGCAACGGTCTATCCGGACGGGCAGGGTGCCTATCGCGGCATGACGCAGCTCGAGTTCCCCGCCGAGGATGTGCAGGTCAGCTTCAGCGATGCGCGTACCGGTGCGCTGCTGCACCGCCAGAGCCTCGGGCCGCAGCCCGCCGGCGCGGTCAGCTTCGGCTGGGAAGCCGCGCCGCCTGATCTGGTTGCCGCACGCCAGCCGCTGCGCGTTTCCGTTCTCGCCACGACGGACGGACGGGCCGAAGACCTGCCCGCTCAGGTCTATGCACGGGTTCTGTCGGCAACGCTGGGGCGCGGACAGGACGATATCACGCTTGACGTCGAAGGCTTTGGCATCCTGCACGGCCTCGAGGTCGAAACCATTCGCTGACATCAGGATCGGAGTAAGACATGTCCATGAACACGGCCCTTTCCGGGCTTTCCGCGGCGCAGAAGGATATCGCCGTCACCTCGCACAACATCGCCAATGTATCCACCACCGGCTTTCGTGGTTCGCGCGCCGAGTTTGCCGACATCTTTACGCAATCGCCGTTTTCCGTGGCCCGGACGACGGCCGGCTCGGGCACCCAGATCACACGCGTGGCGCAGGATTTTTCGCAGGGCAGCGTTGTCGGAACCGGCAACCGGCTGGATCTGGCGATCGAGGGGCCCGGTTTCTTTGCCCTGCGCACCGAAAGCAGTGCGCCCGGCACCCAGAACGAGACCGTCTATTCCCGCGCCGGCGCCTTCGGGATGTCGGCTGACGGGCACATCGTCAACAGCGCCGGCCAGCAGCTACTGGGCTGGCCGGTGGCGATGAACGGGCAGGTGCTTTCCGAGGCGCTGCCCGCGGCGGTTCCGCTGCATATTCCGCTTGCCATGGGCGAACCGGTGGCGACCTCGACCGTCGCGCTGGAACTGCGCCTTCCCGCCGACCCGGCAATGGCCGGCGCACAGGCCGCCGTTCCACCCGCGGGGGAATTCGATGCCGCGGACCCCGGAACCTGGGCCCACCGGACACAGATGCCGGTTTTCGATGGCAACGGCCGCGCGATCGAGGCCGAAGTCTATCTGGTGCGTCTGGCAGACCCGACGCCCGAAAACCCTCAGACCGAATATGCCATCCATCTGATGCGCGACGGCGTAGCGATGAATGCAAGCACCACCAACCGGCTCGTGTTCGGCCCGGACGGGCAATTGCAATCTCCTGCACGGCTCGGGTTCGCAGGGCCTGACAGCGCCCTGACGCTGGACCTTGCTGCCTCGCAACTGCACGGCAGCGCCTTTGCGGTGGCCGCCGCGCGCCAGAACGGCCAGACCGTCAGCCAGCTGACAACGCTCGACATCGATTCCGAAGGCACCGTCTGGGCATCCTATGGCGCCGATGCCCGGGTGGCCCGCGGCAAGCTTCTGCTGGTCAACTTCCCCAACCCCGGGGCGTTGCGCCCGATGGGCGCGGCATCGTTCGGAGCCACCACGGATGCCGGCGAACCGCTGGCCGGGTCGCCGGGCGGCACCGGCTTTGGCAGGCTGCGTTCGGGTGCGCTGGAAATGGCCAATGTCGATCTGACCGAGGAACTGGTCACCCTGATCACGGCGCAGCGCAACTATCAGGCCAATGCCAAGGCGATGGAGACATCGTCGCAGATGATGCAGACAATCATGAACCTGCGCAGCTAGTGTTCCCAACCCGACACCAGGTTCCGCCATGCGAGGCGAGGGGTAGATATGCGGGGCAGAGCGGCCCTTGACCGGAGACGCAACCCAGGGCGGCGTCCGACCGCCGGGTGGGCGCTGCAATGGCGGATACCCGGGCGGTTTATGGTGCAAGAACATCCGACGGCGCCACAGCTTGCACCGTTGCAGGGCGCCCGCCCGATGGGGGCGGTCGGGCGCGGCCCGGCGGCGCTGCGCGCCTTGATTCCGGGCCAGGGGGCCACCGTCCGCCATGGGCTCCAAGCGCTCAGTGGGCATCTTTCGTCAGTTAGTGAACACTAGGGGGACTATGAATGGATCGTCTGGTCTATACCGCGCTCAATTCGCTGGCCAATCTGCGCGATGACCGGGTGGTTTCCGCGCAGAACCTTGCGAACATGTCGGTGCCGGGGTTCCGGCGCGACCTGCCCAATGACGGCGCGGCCAGGTTTCTGGAGGCGATGGGCGCGCAGACCTCGCGCGCCTTCCGGATGGAACATGGCGTGCATGGTTTCTCGCGTGCGCCCGGACCGCTGGAAAAGACAGGCGATCCCATGGACCTTGCGATTGCCGACAGCGGGTTTTTCGTGATCGAGCCGGCAAATGGCGGCGAGGCTGCGCTGTCGCGCCGCGGCGATCTGCAGGTGGGCCGCGATGGCAGCCTGCGCAACGGTGCCGGCGACCTGCTGCTGGACAATGAACTGCAACCGATCATCCTGCCGCCGTTCCGGGAGATCGTCGTCGATGATCTGGGGCAGGTCTTTGTCACCCCCATCGACGGCGCACCGGGGCAACGCGATCTGATAGCCATGCTGGGCACGGTCAACCCGCCCGACGATCTGGCGTTGCGCAAGTCCCCTGACGGCCATATCCGCCGTCTGGACGGCGAAGCCCTGCCGGCGCCTGACCAGCAGGCGCGGGTTGTGCAGGGCATGCGCGAAGGCAGCAATGTCAACGCCACGGCCGAGCTGATTGCATCGATCGAACTGCAGCGCCGTTTCGAGATCAATCTGCGCATGGTCCAGACCGCGCGCGACGTCGACGAGGCCGGCGCCACCCTGTTGCGCCCCCCGGGCGGCTGATCCGGCACGGGTCTTGCAGGGGAAGGGAAAAGCGACCCCTGAAAGGACCGACCCATGTCAACCAACGCCATGCATGTGGCCCGCACGGGGCTCGATGCCCAGCAGACCCGCATGCAGGTCATCGCCAACAATCTGGCCAATGTGAACACCACCGGTTTCAAGCGCGACCGTGCGAGTTTCGAAACCCTGCTGTACCAGACACATCGCCCCGCCGGCGCCCAGACATCCGACCAGACCGCCCTGACCGGCCCGCTGGCCGTCGGCACCGGGGTTCGCGTGGTGGCAACCGAAAAGGTCCACACCCAGGGCGCGCTGACCACTACCGGCAACGCGCTGGATCTGGCGATCGACGGGCAGGGGTTCTTTCAGATCCTGCTGCCGGACGGGCGGATGGGGTATTCCCGCGATGGCGGGTTTTCGCGCAACGCCGATGGGATGCTGACCACCGACAGCGGCTATCTGCTGCAACCCGAAATCAACATTCCGCCCGATGCACTTTCGATCAGCATTTCCGGCGACGGCATCGTGACGGTTACCCTGCCCGGCGAGGTCGAAGCGCAGGAAGTGGGTCAGATTGCACTGGCCAGCTTTGCAAACCCGCGCGGTTTGTCCCCGATCGGGGAAAACCTTCTGGTGCAGACCCCGGCCTCGGGCGAACCGGTGCTTGGCGCGCCGATGGGCGACGGCATGGGCAAGCTTGTGCAGGGCGCGCTGGAAGCTTCCAACGTCAATGTCGTGCAGGAACTCGTCGACATGATCGAGACCCAGCGCGCCTATGAAATCAATTCGCGGTCCATCTCGGCCTCTGACGAGATGCTGCGTTTCCTGTCCAACAGATTGTGACCTGACATGCGTTATCGCCTGATCCTGCTGCTGCCCCTTGCTGCCTGCTCGACCTATATCGAGGACCGGGCCGGGCTGGACTATGCCCCGATCCATCACGAGCCGATATCGGCCGCCGCGCGCGCCACCGGTGGCATCTTTCACCAGGAGGCGCGCGGGCTGTTCGTGAACGACCGCCGCGCCAGCGGGGTCGGCGATGTGCTGACCGTTCAGTTCGTCGAGCGCTTTCAGGCCAGCAAGTCGCAGTCTGCCAGTTCGGGGCGCAATTCGGCCTTCGAGATCGAACTGCCCTCGGTCCTGACCGGCGGGTTCGATTCGTCCGGTCTTGGCCATTCGACGCGGCAGAGCTTTTCGGGAAGGGGGGCTGCGACGCAGTCGAACTCCCTGACCGGGCGGCTGAGCGTAACCGTCAGCCGCGTGCTGCCCAACGGACACCTCGAGGTCATCGGGCAAAAGCGCCTGGCGCTGAACAACGGTGCCGAATATGTGCGGCTGACCGGCATCGTCCGGCCCGAAGACATCGGCCCCGACAATGTGGTGACATCCGACAGGCTGGCCCATGCCGATATCCGCTATGTCGGCGCGGGTGATGTGGCCGACACCGGGCGGCAGGGCTGGCTTTCGCGCGCGCTGACCGTGGTGAACCCGCTATGATCGCCCGGTTTGCAATGGCGCTGGTGCTGTGCTGCCTGCCCTGGACGGCCCATGCCGACAGGCTGAAGGATCTGACCTCGGTCTATGGCGTGCGGATCAACCAGCTTGTGGGTTATGGGGTCGTCGTCGGCCTGGCGGGCAGTGGCGATGGCAACAGCGGGCTGACGCTGCAATCGCTGGAATCGCTGATTTCGCGGCTTGGCCTGCAGGTCAGTGCCCGCGATCTGAACGCCCGCAACGCCGCAGCCGTCATGGTCACCGCCGATCTTGGCCCGTTCATGAAGGAAGGGCAGGCGCTGGACGTGACGGTTTCGACCGTGGGCAGCGCACGGTCGCTGCAGGGCGGCACGCTGCTGATGACCCCGCTTCTGGGTGCGGACGGCGAGATCTATGCCATCGCGCAGGGCAATCTCGTGGTTGGCGGCCTGGGGGTTGGCGGCAATGACGGATCGTTCCTGACCGTCAACATTCCCACCGTCGGGCGCATCCCCGGCGGCGCCACCGTCGAACGGGTGGTCGACACGCCGTTCATGGACAGCGAATTCGTGCTGCTCAACCTGCACCGCGCCGATTTCTCGACCGCGGCAGCGGTGGAAAAGGCGATCAACGAGCTGTTCGGCGCCGGCACTGCCATGGCCATCGACGGCTCGTCGGTGCGGGTGCGCGCCCCGGTCAATCCCGGTGCGAGGGTCAGCTTTCTGGGCATGCTCGAAAACATCGAGGTCACGCCGGATGCCCCGCCTGCAAGGGTTGTCGTGAATTCGCGCACCGGAACCGTGGTGATCGGCGGCAATGTGCGGGTCACGCCGGCGGCGGTTACGCATGGGTCGCTGACCGTGCGCGTGACCGAGGATTTCAACGTCGATCAGGGCGCGACGGTGGTGGCTGGCGGCAATGGTACGGTCATCGTGCCCGGTGAGGCCGTGATCACGCCGGATTCGCAGATCGATGTGAACCAGCAACCCGCGCGGGCCTTCGTCTTTGACCCCGGTGTGTCGCTGTCCTCGCTGGTCGATGCGATCAATGCCGTGGGCGCCAGCCCGTCGGATCTGGTGGCCATACTCGAAGCGCTGCGTCAGGCCGGTGCCTTGCGCGCGGAACTCATGGTCATCTGAGAGGAGGCGCAGGATGGACCTTCCCCCGATCCCGGCGCTTCGGATGCCCCCGTCGCAGCCGATCCTGCCCACCCCGCCCGCCGATCTGCGGGCCGCTGCCGAAGGCTTCGAATCGCTCTTTCTGGCGGAGCTGCTGAAAGGTGGCCGTGCCAGCCTTCCGGGCGACGATCTGACCGGCTCGCAGGGTGTGAGCATGGCCCGGGACATGCTCGACATGCATCTGGCGCGGCACGCATCGGGACAGGCGGGGCTGGGCGTGGCCGAGGCCATCATGCAACAGTTCGGCCCCAGGGTTGAACGGCCATGACCGACATGCTGCACATCGCACGCAGCGGCGTTCTGGCAAGCCGCGCGGCCCTTGCGGTCACGGCCGAAAATGTCGCCAATGTCGGCACCGAGGGCTATCGCAGGCGCGATGTTGCCAGCCTTGCGGCGGCGGGCGGGCAGACCACCCCGCAGACCCTTCCGACCGGCGGGCAGGGTGTCAGCGTGACCGAAGTGCGCCGTGCATTCGATCATCTGGTGGCCGAACGCGGGCGGATGGCGGCAAGTGCGCATGCCTCAGCCGCGGCGCATCAGGGTGTCGCGGAAGCGGTTGAGGCACGGCTCATCCCGGGTGACAACGGGCTGGACGGCAGCATGCGCGCCTTTTTCGACAGCCTGTCGCGGCTGGCGGCAAGCCCCGCCGACATGACGACCCGCGCCCAGACCCTGCGCAGCGCCGAGGCCCTTGCCGCGCATATGGCCGAAACCGCCGCTGGGCTGCACCAATTGCGCGCCGATACGCTGGCGCAGGCCGGGCAGTCAGCCGCGGCCGCCCAGGGACTGCTGGAGGATCTGCACGGGCTCAACGCCCAGATCGCCCGGTCGGGCGCCGGCGCCGGCCATCACCCGCTGGCCGACCGGCGCGACGCCCTGCTGACAGAGCTGTCGCGCCAGCTTCCGGTTGCGGTTTCGCTTACTGCAGACGGGCGCCCCGAAATCCGCCTCGGGTCCGAAGCCGGGCCGCTGCTGCTGGACAGTTCCGGCGCGGCGCGGTTGTCGGTGTCGGGCCGCGACCAGTTGACGCTGCACATCACCGCGCCCGACGGGTCGGCGCGCGAAACCCGCATGATCGGTGCGGGGCGAATTGGCGGGCTGGCGATGGGGCTGGGGGCCATCGACATGGCGCGGCAGGAGTTCGACCAGCTTGCCCGCAACATGGTCGAAGGGATGAACCAGCTGCACCGCAGCGGTGTCGATCTGGCCGGCCGGGGCGGGCAGGATCTGTTCAGCCTTCAGGGCTGGGCCGTCACGCCGGCGGCTGCGAATGCCGGGCGGGTTCAGGTGCAGGTCCACCATGACGGCATCGGTGCCCCGCCGGGCCCGGTTGAACTGGTCTTTCATGCCGCTGCGGCGGAATGGCAGGCGCGGGACGAAGGCGGCACCCTACTGGCATCCGGGCGCGAGCGGCTGAACCTGCCCGGCGTTGCCATCGATCTGGCCGGTGCGGCGCGCGATGGTGACCGCATCACCCTGACGCCCGTGACCGGCCGCGCACAGGATCTGCGCCTGGCGCTGTCCGATCCGCGCGCGCTGGCGGCTTCGGCCGACATGGTCGCCGCCCCTGCGACGGGCAATGCCGGTGCGGCCCGGTTGCAGGTCAGCCGGCCTGCCGAAACACCGCGGCCAGAGGCGCTCGACCTGCTGGTGACGGATGCTCAAACCGGGCAGGTCGAATTGCGCAGTGTTCCGGATGGCGCGCTTGTGGAAGCCGGGGTGCTCGACGCGCAGGGGCGCGTTGGCCTTGCCGGGCTTGATCTGCATCTGACAGGCGCAGCCCTGAGCGGAGATCGCTTTGCCCTGCGCCCGACCGCACCGGGCTCGGGCAACGGCGATCTGGCACAGTCGATGGCGGCAATGCGCCGGGGCGAAGGCACCGGCAGCGGCCTGCATGACCAGCTTGCGCGCTTTCAGGGCGATCTGGGAACCCGAGCGGCCGCGGCCGCGCGTGCACAGGAAACGGCGCAGGCCCGTCTGGAAAGCGCCGAACGCGAGGAGGCCGCCCTGGGCGCTGTCAATCTGGATGTCGAGGCAGCCCGCATGGTGGAGCTTCAGCAATCCTATCAGGCTTCGGCGCAGGCGCTTTCCATCGCGCGCAGCCTCTTCGAAACCCTCCTGCGGATGATGTAACGGAGCCGATCATGATTTCGGATGCTCTCTTTGCCCAACAGGCAATCCGCGGTTTCGCCCGTCAGGATCGCGACATCGCGCGGTTGCAGGAGCAGCTTTCCTCGGGGGTCAACGACCCGCGCGTGTCGGCCGATCCGGCCCGCGCCATGGAGCTGTCGGCGCTGCGCGACCTGCGTTCGGATCTGGCGACGCAAACCGCCATCGGCCGCGCGGCCGCCGACCGTCTGGCGTTGACCGATTCAGCGCTTGCCGAGGTTTCGGACGGGGTGCGCGAGCTCTACCGCATCAGCCTTCAGGCCGGCAACGACACGCTGACCCGCGAAGCGCATGCTGCCCTGCGCGTGCAGGCCGAAACCCTGCGCAGCACGTTGCTGGCGGCGGCGAATGCAACCGACCAGCAGGGCCGCCCGCTGTTTTCGGGTACGGCGCCGGGGCCGGCATTCGTGCCGACTGCACAGGGCGTTGCCTACCAGGGCGACAACGCGGCCAGTGCGGTGCAGATGGGGCCTCACGCCCGGATGGAAACCGGGCTTGCCGGCGAACGGGTGTTCGGCGACGGGCGGGACGGATTGTTTGCGCTGCTCGACGATATCGTTCTGGCGCTGTCCGAGCCTGTGCTGTCGGCCCGCGACACGGTTCAGGCCGATGGACGGGCAAGGCTTGATCTTTCACCGGTGCCTGCCGGTGGCGAAATCGCGCTTGTGCTGGGTGGCCCGCAGGGTGCTGCCGAGCTTTTGCTGCCCCTTGGGGCTGCGGATCGCGACGCGCAGATCGAGGCCATCAATGCCCTGACCGACCGGACCGGCATTCATGCCGCGGCGGCGCAGGACGGGGCCGGCATCGTGCTGGAGGCAGCGGGCAGGATCAGCCTTTCGGCTCAGACCGGCCCGGCCGACGCAGCGGCAGAACGCCCTGTCGTGCGGCTTGCGGCGGCCGATGATGCCGGTCGGCCGACCCGCGAACCTACCGCCCTGCGACCGCTCCACCTGGGCAGCCAGACGCTGGTTTCCCGCACAACCGCGGCAGTCGAGCACATGGCCGAGATGCGCGCCGCCGGCGGCAGCCTTGCCGCCGCGCTTGAATCCCGGCTGGAGCAGGTCGCAAACAAGCGCCTGACGCTGGATCAGGCTGTCTCGCGCCTTCAGGATGTGGACGTTGCCGAAGCGATCACGCGCCTGCAGGGCCTGCTGCTGAACCAGAAGGCCGCGCAGCAGAGCTTTGTCAGGATCGCCGAACGGTCGCTGTTTGACTACCTACGCTGAAGGCGCCGCCGTCGTACGGTCCATTTGGGCCCAGGCATCGCGCAGGCTCGCCATGAAGTCCCGCGCCTTTTCCAGCCCCTCGGCATGGCCCGGCTCCTTGCGGAAGGCGCGCATGATCTGCTGCCGGCAGAATTCATAGACCTGGAACAGCGGCACGGCGATCGCGTTGTCGCTGTCCATGTCAAGGCTGCCCTGCAGGATGTAGATTGCCGACATGCCCTTGACCATCGCATCGGGCGGCAGCGCGGCATTGTTGCTGCCCGCGATGCACAGCCGGTCAAGCGCGCCGTGCAGTTCGTTCATCACCAGTTCGACGATCGCATGCGCATCATCGGGAACCGCGGCATCGGCCTGGGCATGTCTGCGGTACTGCTGACGGGCAAAGTGAAGGTTCATCCGGTACTCTCCGCAGGTCTTGCTTGATTGCATGTGTCCGGAACGGCAGAGCGTCGCGAAATGTAAGCGGGTTTTCTGGCGGGCGCGGCTTTGGGGTCGATATTGCCGCGCAGGCTGCCCATTGCCGCACCGAGGCACAGCCCCCGCCGGAGCGCCCTGTCCACGGTTGCAAGCCTGCACATCCGTTGTTCCCGGCACATGCCCGACTGATCATTGAGCCCATGACGTGCCGCATCGCGACAACCGTTGCACCCCCTTGACCTGCCCCGATGGCAAATCTAAGGATGGCAACGCTTTGGCGAGTTGGCGGAGTGGTTACGCAGCGGATTGCAAATCCGTGTACACCGGTTCGATTCCGGTACTCGCCTCCAAGGCTTTTCAACCCTTTGCGCGGTTCAGCCGCCTTGTGACAGCATGGCTTCGGCCTGCATGGCGACGTTTCCGTCACCGGCTGCGGTCCACAAGCGCAGCGTGCCCGCCGCCGGTTCGTCGGCGTTGAGGCTGATCGCATCGCAGTCGTGCAGCGGCCCGAGACCGCGGAACGCGAAACGGGCGGGGCGGCTGCCGAGAATTTCGGTCGCATAGTTGTAAAGCCAGGTCGCCTGCAGCGGGCCATGCACGACAAGACCGGGATAGCCTTCCTCGCCGGTGGCATAGGGGTGGTCGTAGTGAATCCGGTGGCCG
>SKWP01000293.1 GCA_007128865.1 Paracoccaceae bacterium | reverse complement strand
GGTTTCGGCAGCAGGCGTGACATCGCGGACCAGGCTGAAGGGATGGCTGCATGGCCGGGGCCATGCCGTCAGGGTGATGATTTATGCACGGCGGCCGGAATTCACCAGTGCCGGCGCCGCGCCCGGCCGATAGCGATAACGCCCGGCGGGGGCATTGCCAGCCGCTTCCGGCCTGACTAGACCTGAGGGCAAGAAACGCAGGCGACCGGCATTTCCGGCAAGCACAGGACCGCAGGACATGAAGACCACCCGTATCGTTCAGAAGATTCTGGCCAACTACGAAGGCGAAACCCCCGGCGTGAAGGCCAACCTCGCGCGCATCCTGATGGCGGGCAAGCTGGGCGGCACCGGCAAGATGATCATCCTGCCCGTCGACCAGGGGTTCGAGCATGGCCCGGCGCGCAGCTTTGCCCCCAACCCCGCCGGCTATGACCCGCATTACCACTACCAGCTTGCCATCGATGCGGGGCTGAACGCCTATGCCGCGCCGCTGGGCCCGCTGGAGGCCGGGGCGGACAGCTTTGCCGGGCAGATCCCGACGATCCTGAAGCTGAACTCGTCGAATTCGCTGCTGTCGGGCACTGCCGGCAAGGATCAGGCGATCACCGGCTCGGTGGAGGATGCGCTGCGCCTTGGCTGCTCGGCCATCGGGTTTACCGTCTACCCAGGCTCGGACTGCTCGCTGGAGATGTTCGAGGAAATCGTGGAGCTGCGCCGCGAGGCGGCCTCGGTCGGCGTCGCCACGGTGATCTGGTCCTATCCGCGCGGCGAGGGTGTGACCAAGGACGGCGAGCTTGCCATCGACGTGGGCGCCTATGCCGCGCATATGGCGGCCCTGCTGGGGGCCCATGTCATCAAGGTCAAGCTGACCACCGACCACCTGATGCAGCCCGAGGCGCGCAAGGTCTACGAGGAAAAGGGCATCGACATTTCCACCCTGCCGGCGCGGGTCAGGCATGTGGTCGATGCCTGCTTCGGCGGCCGGCGGCTGGTGGTGTTTTCCGGCGGCGCGGCCAAGGGGGCGGATGCGGTCTTTGACGATGCCCGCGCGATCCGCGACGGCGGCGGCAATGGCTCGATTATCGGGCGCAACAGCTTTCAGCGCCCACGCGAAGATGCGCTGGCGATGCTGGGCAAGCTTGTCGACATCTACAAGGGCCGCGCCTGAGCCCTGCTGCCGGCCCGTGAAAGGGGGCTGACATGACCATCACCCTGCGGCCGGCCACGGCCGATGATGCAGATCTGCTGGTGCATGTCATCGACATGGCCGGCGAGGGCCTGCCGCGTCTGCTCTGGGCCGATATCGGCGGCCCGGGCGCCGACCCGCTGGAGATCGGGCGCGAAAGGGCGCGGCGCGATACCGGCGGTTTTTCCTGGCGCAACGCCGAGGTTGCCGAACTGGACGGTCGCCCGGCCGGTGCGCTGGTAACCTATCTGACCGATGCCGAACCCGAACAGCCCGACGCGGACACACCCGACATCTTCGTGCCGCTGATGCAGCTCGAGGCGCTGGCACCCGCAACGCGCTATGTCAACGCGATCGGCGTTCTGGCATGGGCGCGCCGGCAGGGCGTGGCGGGCGCGCTGATGGCCGCTGCCGCTGCCCGGCCGGGGCCGAACGGGCTGAGCCTGATCGTGGCCGATGCCAACCGCGGTGCGCGCGCCCTTTATGACGCCATCGGCTTCGTGGAAACCGCGCGGCGTCCGATCCGGCCGGGGCGCTGGCAGACCGCCAGCCGCGACTGGGTGCTGATGACCCGCCGATTCTGATGCCTGCCCCTGCCGGGCATCTGGCTTTGCCCTTGCCAATCGGGCCGATTCGGTCTAACGCGCGCTGACTTCACAGGCGGGGCAGGGCAGTGGCGGGGAGACATCCCGGACTGTCCACCGGTTGGGCGAATGCCCTGAGGCCCCGCTGCGGCGCAAACCGGAAAGGAATGGACATGGCGCTTCCCGATTTCTCCCTGCGTCAGCTTCTCGAAGCTGGCGTTCACTTCGGCCACCAGACCCAGCGCTGGAACCCGCGCATGGGGCCGTTCATTTATGGCGAACGCAACGGCATCCACATCCTGGACCTGACCCAGACGGTGCCGATGCTCGATGCGGCGCTGAACGTGGTGCGCGAGACCGTCGCCAAGGGCGGGCGCATCCTGTTTGTCGGCACCAAGCGTCAGGCCCAGAAGTCCGTGGCCGAGGCGGCCGAGAAATGCGCCCAGTACTACATGAACCACCGCTGGCTGGGCGGTACGCTGACCAACTGGAAGACGGTCAGCCAGTCGATCAACCGGCTCAAGGCGCTGGACGAACAGCTTGAAGGCGGCGCCGGCGGGCTGACCAAGAAGGAACGCCTGGGCATGGAGCGCGAGCAGGCCAAGCTGCAGGCCAGCCTTGGCGGCATCCGCGAGATGGGCGGCCTGCCTGACCTGTTGTTCGTCATCGACGTCAACAAGGAAGATCTGGCCATCGCCGAAGCGCGCAAGCTCGGCATTCCCGTTGTGGCCGTGGTCGACAGCAACTGTTCGCCCGATGGTGTTGATTACATCATCCCCGGCAACGATGACGCGGCCCGCGCCATTTCGCTTTACTGCGATCTGGTCAGCCGCGCCGCGCTTGACGGGATGTCGGCCCAGATGGGTGCTGCCGGCGTCGACCTTGGCGCGCTCGAGGATGCCCCGGCCGAAGAGCTGCTGGCCGATGCCGGTATCGGCGAGGCATCCGCGCCGCGCAGCGGGCAGGACGCCTGAACCTTCCACCACGTCTTCTGACGGCGCGCGCAGTGGCGTGCGCCGCCCCCGACATTTTCGAACGACGAGGAGAGCCGGACAATGGCAATCACCGCGAGCATGGTCAAGGAACTGCGCGACAGCACCGGCGCAGGCATGATGGACGCAAAGAAGGCGCTGGTCGAAACCGACGGCGACATGGAGGCCGCGCAGGACTGGCTGCGCACCAAGGGGCTGGCCAAGGCGGCCAAGAAATCGGGCCGCACAGCGGCCGAAGGGCTGGTGGGCGTGACCGTCAGCGGCGGCCGCGGCGTGGCTGTCGAGATCAACTCCGAAACCGATTTCGTTGCCAAGAACGAGGCGTTTCAGGACATGGTCCGCGGCATCACCGCTGCTGCGCTTGATGTGGACGGTGTCGAGGCGCTGGCGGCGGCCGATCTTGGCGGCAAATCCGTCGAGGCAACGCTGACCGAAGCCATTGCCCGCATCGGCGAGAACATGACCCTGCGCCGGATGTCCGCCATCGAGGGCGACAGCGTGGCCGCCTATGTCCATAACGCCGCCGCCGAAGGCATGGGCAAGATCGGTGTTCTGGTTGCCCTCAAGGGTGCGGACAACGGCATCGGCAAGCAGATTGCCATGCATGTCGCGGCCACCAACCCCGCGTCCCTGTCCGAGGCCGACCTCGATCCGGCGCTGGTGGCCCGCGAAAAGGCGGTGCTGTCCGAACAGGCACGCGAATCGGGCAAGCCCGAAGCGGTCATCGAAAAGATGATCGAAGGGCGGATGAAGAAATTCTTCGAGGAAGTCACGCTGCTGGGGCAGAAGTTCGTCATCAACCCCGACGTGACCGTTGCCGCCGCGGCAAGCGAGGCCGGTGTCGAGGTGCTGGGCTTCGTGCGCCTGGCCGTGGGCGAGGGCATCGAGAAGGAAAAGGAAGATTTCGCCGCCGAGGTCGCCAAGACCCTGGGCAACTGACCTTCTGCCCATTCCTGGCGGAAACAAACTACGGCCCGCTGCGCGAAAATGCGCGCAGCGGGCCGAATTCCGGTTTCCCGGTGCGGCCTTGGCCCCAAAACAAAAACCGGAACCGGCAGCCGCGCGTTCCATCGGCCGAAGCCGCCACTCACGGAACCCCCAATTCCTACTTCGAGTTTCATGTTTTGCGAAAGTATGGAATTCCATACCATCCCGATGGTTTTCCCCGCAATCAGCGGCGGGATGGATAAAGCTGGTTGAAGGACAACGCCTTGCGCACGGCATGGGCGGTGGTGCTGGCGCCAAGCGTCTGGCGTGCAAGGCGCAGGTGCTTTTCCACCGTCGCCGGGGTCAGGCCCATGATCTGGGCGATGTCCTGGACCGACTTGCCATCACCGGCCCATTGCAGCGCCTCGCGCTGCCGTGCGGTCAGGGCCCGGCCGGCCGGCGCAAAGGGCAGCGTCGCCACCCGCAGATGAAACACCCGTGATACAAGCGAAATGACCGGACCGTGGCGCGCCCAGATCGCTTCGGCGTCGGCCTGGCTCAACCCCGGACGGGCGCACAGCGAAATCGCCGCACCGTCGCGCGGCTCCCGGTCGGCGAGGCTGAGGGTATAGCCGGCCACCAGCCCCTGCGCGCGGCAGAACGCAACCGAACGTTCCTCGGCGTCCGAAAGCCTTCCGGCGGCGCGTTCGGTCTCGACCCAGCGCCAGCTGCAGGCACCGGTGTTCGACATCACCCAGCGCCGCATCGGGCTGTTGCCCAGATGCCGGTCGCGGAAGAAGGCCGCGGTGACGGTATCGGGAAAGCTCGACAGAAACAGCACATCGTCGAATTCGTACTGCCGCAGGTCGGCGCGCGACCGGCTGAGGCCATAGAACAGCCGGTCAAAGCCGTAACCGGCCATGATCTGCCCGACCGCGGCAAAGGCGGTTTCGACCGCGGTGGCCTCGACGATGCTGCCCAGCATCGACGCCGGCACAAGCGCCGGGTCGGCCGTTTCCCCCGGCGCAGCGGGCAGGGTTTGTCCAGCGGCCGGCCGAACGGCGACCGGGGGCGTATCGAGATCATCCCGCAT
>SKWP01000422.1 GCA_007128865.1 Paracoccaceae bacterium | reverse complement strand
CGAAGTTCTTGTAGACCCGGTGGCCGAAGCCCATCAGCCGGAACGGGTCGTCCTTGTCCTTGGCGCGCTTGATGTATTCGGGGATGCGATCGACCGTCCCGATCTCGCGCAGCATCTCCAGACAGGCCTGGTTGGCGCCGCCATGCGCAGGCCCCCACAGACAGGCGATGCCGGCGGCGATGCAGGCGAAGGGGTTGGCGCCGGAGGATCCCGCCAGCCGCACCGTCGAGGTGGAGGCGTTCTGCTCATGGTCGGCAT
The DNA here is from genome assembly GCA_007128865.1 of Paracoccaceae bacterium. Taxonomy (GTDB): domain Bacteria; phylum Pseudomonadota; class Alphaproteobacteria; order Rhodobacterales; family Rhodobacteraceae; genus Rhodobaculum. The sequence continues at coordinate 4,545 of SKWP01000422.1, read as the reverse complement.
GCAGGGTCATGATCCGGTCCATGGCGCGCGACAGGATCGGGTCGACCTCGTAATCCTCGCAGGGGGTGGCAAAACACATGTGCAGGAAGTTCGAGGCGTAATCGAGATCGTTGCGCGGATAGATGAACGGCTGGCCGATGGAATACTTGTAGGCCCAGGCGGCAATTGTGGGCATCTTGGCGATCATCCGGATCGCCGCGACCTCGCGCTGCCAGAGGTCGTTTATGTCGGTGCTGTCGTGGTAAAAGGCGCTCATCGCGCCGACCACGCCGACCATCGTCGCCATCGGGTGGGCATCGCGCCGGAAGCCGCGGAAGAAATACACCATCTGTTCGTGCAGCATGGTGTGGCGGGTGACGCGGGTCTCGAAATCCTCCAGCTGTTCGGCGGTCGGCAACTGACCATAGAGCAGCACATAGCAGACTTCGAGGAAATGCGACTTCTCGGCCAGATCCTCGATGGCATAGCCGCGATACAGCAGCTCGCCCTCGTCGCCGTCGATGTAGGTGATCTTCGAACGGCAGGACGCCGTCGAGGTGAAGCCGGGATCATAGGTGAACAGCCCCGATTCTGCGTAAAGCGACCGGATGTCGATGCCATCAGGCCCGACGGACGGCGAATGGATCGGAAGCCGATAGCTGCGGCCGTCGATTTCCAGACTGGCAAAACGGTTCTTTTCCGACATCTCGGTCCCTCTGTTGCATGGGCGCCATGCCGCCGCCGGCGGCCTGCCCCCTGTTGTCCAGCCCGCGCGAACCGTCCCGACCGGCATTGACCGACGTCAGGAACGGCCGGCGGCCTCGCCAATCCGGGCAAGGCTTTCATCCCGCCCGAGTACCAGCATCATGTCGAAGACGCTGGGCGCCACCGTTCGACCGGCCAGCGCCGCACGCAGCGGCTGGGCAAGCTTGCCCAGCCCGAGCCCGTGCGCCTGGGCCACGGATTTCACGGCCGCCTCCAGACTGTCGCGTTCCCAGCTAGCATTTTGCAGGTGCGGCGTCAATTCATCCAGTATACGACGGGATACTGCATCCAGCGCCGCGGCCGCCGCCGCATCCGGCTCGATCGGCCGCTCCGTCATGGCAAATGCAGCATTTTCATAGAGTTGCGCAAAGTTCTTCGTGCGCTGCACGAGGAAGGGCAGGGCGGCCTCCAGCCATGCTGCCTGATGATCCTGCAGGGGCGGATGGCCGGCATCGGCGCGCCAGTCGAGGAATTCTTGCAGCAGTGCGGCATGATCGGCCATGGCGATATGACGGCCGGATACATGGTCGAGCTTGGCAAAGTCGAGCCGCGCCGGCGAGCGGCCGATTCCGGCGAGATCGAACCATTCCCGCGCCTCGGCATCGCTGAAGATCTCGGCGTCGCCATGGCTCCAGCCCAGCCGGGCAAGATAGTTGCGCAACGCCGCCGCAGGGTAGCCCATGCGGCGGTATTCCTCGACCCCGAGCGCGCCGTGGCGCTTGGACAGCTTCTTGCCGTCGGGGCCATGGATAAGCGGGATATGGGCAAAGACCGGCACCGGCCATCCCATCGCGTCATATACCAGTTTCTGCCGGGCAGCGTTGTTGAGATGGTCGTCGCCGCGAATGACATGGGTCACGCCCATGTCGTGATCGTCCACCACCACGGCAAGCATGTAGGTCGGGGTGCCGTCGGCGCGCAGCAGCACCATGTCGTCAAGCTGCCGGTTGGCAAAGCTCACATCGCCCTGAACCGCATCGGCAATCAGCGTCTCGCCGTCGCGCGGGGCCTTCAGTCGGATCGCGTGGGGCGCGTCGGGGTGGCTGGCCGGGTCGGCATCGCGCCACGGGCTGAGAAACAGCGTGCTGCGCCCCTCGGCCCGCGCGGCCTCGCGCGCCGCTTCGATGTCTTCCTGTGTGCTGAAACACTTGTAGGCGGTTCCTTCGGCAAGCATCCGGCGCGCCACCTCGGCATGACGGGCAACGCGGGAAAACTGGCTGATCGCCTCGCCGTCCCAGTCCAGCCCCAGCCAGCGCAGGCCCGAAAGGATCGCCTCGGTCGCCTCGGGTGTCGACCGCGCCCGGTCGGTATCCTCGATGCGCAGCAGGAACTGCCCGCCCCGGCCGCGGGCAAAGAGCCAGTTGAACAGCGCCGTGCGCGCACCGCCGATATGCAGAAACCCCGTCGGCGACGGCGCGAACCGCGTGACGACGGCCCCCCCTGCTGCGGGCTGTGTGCGGTTGCTGCCATCGGTGGACATCGCGGCGCCTTCTCCTCTTGCGGCTGGAACCCGCCGGCCTCGCGTTAACCACTCGGTAACCAATCGCCGGCAAGCGTCGGGCAAGGTCTAGGCAATCGGAATGATGAGGGCAAGTGCGCGCGTCCTGACCCTGCCGCTGGAAGCGCTCGAAGCCCGGCGGGGCCACCTGTTTCCCTTCGTTCCGATCTGCCTTGCGGTCGGGATCGGTCTCTATTTTGCGCTGCCGCGCGAACCGGCGCCGGGCGAATGGGCCGCGCTGGCGGTGGCGGTGCCTGCCCTGGCGATCCTGGCCCTGCGCGGCCCGGAACCGGCGCGCATCCTTGCCACGGCTATGGCGGTGATGCTGGCGGGGGTGGGGCTTGCCGGGCAGCGGGCGCATGTGGTCGCCGCTCCGGTGCTGGACCGGCATTTCTATGGCGCCATCGAAGGGCGCATCGTGGTCATCGACCGTTCGCAGTCCGATGCGCCGCGGCTCACGCTTGACCGGGTGGTTCTGGAAGGCATGGAGCCGGCGCAGACCCCGGCGCGGGTGCGTGTGGCGATGCACGGCACCCAAGGGTTCATCGAACCCGAGGCCGGGCTCAGGGTGATCCTGACCGGCCATCTTTCGCCGCCCCCCGGGCCGGTGGAACCCGGCGGCTTCGACTTTCGCCGGCTGGCCTGGTTTCAGGGGCTGGGCGCGGTCGGCTATACCCGGACCCCGGTGCTGGCCTTTGCCCCGCCCCGCCCGGACGGGCTGCGACAGGCCATCACCCGGCTGCGGCTGGCAATATCGGGCGCGGTGCAGGCGCGCATGGCGCCCGAGACCGGCGCCTTTGCCGCCGCGATCCTGACCGGCGACCGCGCCGGCATCGACCGTGCGACGCTCGAGGCGCTGCGGGCCTCGAATCTGGCGCATCTGCTGGCCATCTCGGGCCTGCACATGGGGCTGCTGACCGGGCTGGTATTTGCGGCAACGCGCTGCGGGCTGGCGCTGGTGCCGGCGGTCGGGCTGCGCCTGCACGGCAAGAAGGTCGCGGCGGTTGTGGCGCTTGCGGCCGCTGCCTTCTATCTGGCGCTGTCGGGGGGGAATGTCGCCACCGAACGGGCCTTCATCATGGTCGCGGTGATGCTGGGCGCGGTGCTGGCCGACCGCCGCGCGATTTCGCTGCGGTCGGTGGCGCTGGCGGCCACGGCGATCCTGATCATGCGGCCGGAATCGCTGCTGGAGGCCGGTTTCCAGATGTCCTTTGCCGCGACCGCCGCGCTGGTCGCGACCTTTGCCTGGCTGCGCGACGAGGGCGCATGGCAGCGCCTGCCGCGCCCGCTGCGCCCGGTCACCGCGCTGTTCGTCTGTTCGGTGGTGGCCGGGCTGGCCACGGCACCGGTGGCCGCGGCACAGTTCAACCGGCTGGCCGAATACGGGCTGCTGGCCAATCTGCTGTCGGTGCCGCTGATGGGCAGCGTGGTGATGCCGGCGGCACTGCTGGCGGCGGCGCTGGCGCCGCTGGGGCTGGCATCGGCCGGGTTGTGGGTGATGGATCTGGGGATCCGCTGGATCCTGTGGGTTGCGCGCTGGGTGGCCGGGTTCGAGGGGGCGGTCACGGCCGTTGTCCAGCCGCCCGGCTGGGTGCTGCCGGCGATGGCGCTTGGCGCGGCCTTCTTCGTGCTCTGGCAGGGCAGGGCGCGGCTGACCGGTGTCGCGGTGGCCGTGCTGGCCATCGCCGCCTGGGGACAGGCCGAACGCCCGCTGCTGCTGGTGGCCGACAGCGGCACGCTGGTTGGCCTTCTGACACCGGAGGGGCGGGTGATCTCCAAGCCCTCGGGCGAGGGGTTCGTGGCCCGCAACTGGCTTGAGGCCGACGGCGACCCGGCCACCCAGGCCGCCGCCCATGCCCGACCGGGTTTCGAGGGGCCGGCCGGTGCGCGCAGCTTTGCCGCCGGCGGGATGCAGGCCGTGCACCTGACCGGCCGCGGCGCCGCGGCGCGGCTGGACGATCATTGCAGGCCCGGTGTCCTGGTGATCCTCGGGGCCCGCGCGCCAGAAGCAGGCCAGGCACGCGACTGCATCCTGTTCGACGCCGGTCTGCTGGGCCGAAGCGGCACGCTGGCGCTGTTTGCCGATCCGGGCGGCGGGCTGCGGGTTTCGTCGGCGGCCGGTGCCGCCGGGCTGCGCCCCTGGACAATGCCTGACCGCCTCGGCCGATCCGCGCCGGCGGTTCCTGTCAGGCTACCTGCCGATGCCGATGCAAGGGTTGCCGCCGGCCCGGTTCAGTAGCTGCGGATGAGCCCCACCAGACGGCCCTGCACCCTCACCTGATCGTCGCGCAGCAGCCGGGTTT
>SKWP01000276.1 GCA_007128865.1 Paracoccaceae bacterium | reverse complement strand
TCGATGAAGATGCGGTCATCGCCGAAACTGCTGGCGGCCTCGTTCTTCGACGACTGGAAGCCCTCGCGCGCCTCCTGATCGTTCCAGGCGATGCGCATGCCCTTGCCGCCGCCGCCGGCGCTGGCCTTGATCATCACCGGATAGCCGACTTGCCGCGCGATCCTGACCGCCTCTTCGGCATCGCCGATCAGGCCCATGTAGCCGGGCACCGTCGAAACCCCGGCCTCGGCGGCGAGCTTCTTGGAGGCGATCTTGTCGCCCATCGCCTCGATCGCGCCCGCCGGCGGGCCGATGAAGGCCACACCGGCCCCGGCCAGGGCTTCGGCAAAGCGGCGGTTTTCGGACAGGAACCCATAGCCGGGATGCACCGCCTGCGCGCCGGTGTCGCGGATCGCCCCGAGGATGGCGTCGATCACCAGATAGCTCTGCGCCGCGGGTGCCGGGCCGATGCAGACCGCCTCGTCGGCCATCCGCACATGCAGCGCGTTGCGGTCGGCTTCGGAATGGACCGCAACCGTGGCGATGCCCATGCGTCGGGCGGTACGGATCACGCGGCAGGCAATCTCGCCCCGGTTGGCAATCAGGATCTTGTCGAACATGCGTCCTCCTTCACGCGCGCGCCGGGCGCGGCAAACAGAAACGGGGCGCCCCGCAGTCGCGAGACGCCCCTTGTCGAAAAACCGGTCGCAAGCGCCGTCAGGCGCCCGCGCTCAGCGGCACTGGTGCGGATACATCTGGCAGAAGGCGACATTCCCGGCACCGCCGACAACCGCGCCGGTCGCCATGTCGCCACCCACCGCGGCGGCACCGATCGCCCCCGCGCCGGCGCCGATAAGCGCCTGTTCGCCAAGCGTTCTTCCACAGGCGCCAAGCGCCAGCAAAAGCGCGAGCCCAACCAAGACAACCTTACCCTGCATTTCCGATATCCTCCGGTTTGTGTCCTGCCACGCCGGCAGGATAGGCGATACCGCGCGCCTGCGCAGCCAGAATCGCCGCGATCCGTCCGATGATCGGCAGCTTCCCGCACGGCCGCCGACCGGCCTTGCGAAAGGCGCGGTCCGCACCCGGCCGGGCCGGACCGCGCAAGTCGGGAAGGGTGAAGGTCGAAAAGACCTGCAAGCACCCGTCCGACACCGGAGGGCGCCGCGCCCAGAATGGCAGAGGCCGGGCAGCGATCAACCCCGGATTGAATCCCCCCCTGCCGGACGGCGGGAATCCGCCGCATCGCGACGGCGCGCACGGGGTTCATGGCAGTGCCCCGTCGTCATCATCGGCAAAGATCTGCGGAAAACTGGCGCGCGCACGCGCCGCATCGATGCGCAGCAGCGCGTCATAGCTTTCGGGGTCAAAGGGGTCTTCGGCAGGCACCACCTCGGCGCCGAACAGCCACGAAAGCCGCCCGGCATCAAGGTTACCGCGTTCAAAGGGGTCTTCGCCGAAATGCGCCCACAGCGCGGCCAGAAACGCCTCGTCGGCGCGGCGGTCGGCCGGGCGCCGGTCGGCATGGCGTTTGCGGGCAACAAGGCGCGTTGCGCCTTCGCGCGAAGCGCGGCGGATGGTGAACTGGAAATCGGTGCCGGGAAGGCGTCCGGGAAAGCCGCGGTGCTTCAGCATCGCGGCCCCCTTCCGGATCGGGGCCCGGTGCAGACCGCGCCCGCCGGGCGGGCGCGATCAGCCTCAGCGGCGGTATTTCTTGGGCGAAACCGGTTCGGCCACGACGGGCTCGGCGACGGGCTCGAAATAGACCGGCTGCGGGGTCTTGATGAAACAGGCGCCGGTAAGCGACAGCGCCAGAAGGGCGACAAGCGCCTTGGTGAAACGGGGCATTCGGGTCTCCTGCTCTCACGCCGGATTGCGGCCGCCAACGGCTGGCGGGCCGATCCGGTCCCGGTTATGGAGGTTGCACAACTGCAACCTTTCATCATTTTACCGGAAAAGCCCGCGACGGCATATGCCGCCCCCCTGCTCGGCCCGGCTTGTGACTGCCGCGCATCACTTTCGAGAGCATCTGATGAAGTATGAGCAAGATATTGTGGAATCATCAAAACTCCTCCCAGATGCAGTCATCGTTTTCGGGCCGGAATGCCTCGAAATACTGCACGGCATCGGGGTCTGACGTGCCGAACGCCAGCCTTCGGTCGGCCAGCGAAACCACGATCAGCGCGATCGCGGCGCTGGATTCCTGCAACATCGCCAGCCCGTCGCGCCGGCAAAGCGCAAGCATGTCGTCGGCCGCTGTATCGAAGCCCACAGCGCCCGGCCCCGGCGCTATCGCAGGGGCAAGATAGCGCAGGCGCAGCCAGATGTCGCCGTTTGGCTGGGCCTCGAGAATGCTCTCGATCAGCTCGACCATCTGCCCCGAAGGCAGCGGATCGGCCGCAGCCGGCTGCACCCCGACGGACAGGGCAGCCGCCAGCGCCACGGCCAGCGCCATACGTTCGCCCTTCAGCAGCCTGTCGGCAGCAAAGGCGCGCGCATCGGAACGCCCCGACGGGGTCACAGGGGTATGTTGTCGTGCTTCTTCCACGGGTTGGTCAGCTTCTTGTTGCGCAGGCTGGCAAAGGCACGGCACACCCGGCGGCGGGTGGAATGCGGCATGATCACCTCGTCGATGAAGCCGCGTTCGGCCGCAACGAAGGGATTGGCGAAGCGATCCTCGTATTCCCGGGTGCGCTCGGCAATCCTTTCGGCATCGCCGGCCTCGGAGCGATAGAGGATTTCCACCGCACCCTTGGCGCCCATCACCGCCACTTCCGAGGTTGGCCAGGCATAGTTGAAATCGCCGCGCAGATGCTTGGAGGCCATCACCACATAGGCCCCGCCATAGGCCTTGCGGGTGATCACCGTGACCTTGGGCACCGTCGCCTCGCCATAGGCAAACAGCAGCTTGGCGCCGTGCTTGATGATCCCGTCATATTCCTGCACCGTCCCGGGAAGAAAACCGGGCACATCGACAAAGGTCAGGATGGGAATTTCGAAGGCATCGCAGAAGCGCACGAAACGCGCCGCCTTGCGGCTCGAATCGATATCGAGGCATCCGGCCAGCACCATCGGCTGGTTGGCCACCACACCCACGGTCGAACCTTCGAGCCGGATGAAACCGGTAATGATATTCCGCGCGAAAGCTTCCTGTATCTCGTAGAAATCGCCCTCGTCCGCGACCTTCAGGATCAGCTCCTTCATGTCGTAGGGGGCATTGGGGTTTTCGGGGATCAGCGTGTCGAGGCTGGGCTCGATGCGGGCGGGATCATCGTGGAAGGGCCGAACCGGGGGTTTTTCGCGGTTCGACTGCGGCAGGAAGTCGATCAGGCGCCGCACTTCCATCATCGCCTCGAGATCGTCCTCGAAGGCGCCGTCGGCAACCGAAGACCGGGTGGTATGGGTGCGCGCGCCGCCCAGTTCCTCGGCGGTCACCACCTCGTTGGTGACGGTCCTGACAACATCCGGGCCGGTCACGAACATGTATGAGCTGTCGCGCACCATGAAGATGAAATCGGTCATCGCCGGCGAATACACCGCCCCGCCCGCGCAGGGCCCCATGATCAGGCTGATCTGCGGCACCACGCCCGAGGCCATGATGTTGCGCTGGAACACCTCGGCATAGCCGGCAAGGCTGGCAACGCCTTCCTGGATGCGGGCGCCGCCCGAGTCGTTGATGCCGATCACGGGCGCGCCGTTCTGCACCGCCATATCCATGATCTTGCAGATCTTCTGGGCATGGGTTTCGGAAAGCGAGCCGCCGAACACGGTGAAGTCCTGGCTGAACACATAGACCTGCCGGCCGTTCACCGTGCCCCAGCCGGTCACCACCCCGTCGCCGCGGGGCCGCGATGCCTCCATGCCGAAATCGGTGCAGCGGTGGGCAACGAACATGTCGAATTCCTCGAAACTGCCCTCGTCGAGCAGCAGTTCGATCCGTTCGCGAGCGGTAAGCTTGCCCTTGGCGTGCTGGGCGGCAATGCGCTGCTGCCCGCCTCCGGTCCGGGCCGCGGCGCGGCGGTCTTCGAGTTCGCGCAGGATGTCTTGCATGGGCACTCTCCTCCTGTACGGTGGAGCAATAGCGGCGTCCGACCATGCCGCAAAGCAGAATCCCGCGGATTTGCAAATGTTTTGCGGCGGCAATCATGCAAATCGCAAAGTTGCGAATCATGGCCATCCCCGAACCCGCCCGATTGCGCCGTGGCCAATGGACAACCCCTCGCGGCCGGCCTAACGTCTTGCCATGTCGACGCGCCCATCGGTGCGGTTTCTGGACCGTACCACCCCGCCCCATATCGCGACCCTCGTGCTCATGACCGGCCTTGCGGCGCTGGCCATGAACGTGTTCCTGCCGTCGCTGCCGAACATGACCGCATGGTTCGACACCGATTACCGGCTGATGCAGCTGTCGGTGTCGCTGTACCTGGCCGTCAATGCGGTGCTTCAGCTCGTCATCGGCCCGATATCGGACCGCTACGGACGCCGACCGGTGGTTATCGGCTCCATCATCATCTTCCTGCTGGCGACGGTGGGGACGCTGCTGGCGCAGACGGTTGAGGTGTTTCTTGTCTTCCGCATGATCCAGGCAACGGTTGTGGGCGCCATGGTGCTGGGCCGGGCCGCGGTGCGCGACATGGTCGACGAGGCCCAGGCCGCCTCGATGCTCGGGTACGTCAACACCGGGATGGCACTCGTGCCGATGATCGGGCCGGTGCTGGGCGGGGCGCTGGACGAACTGTTCGGATGGCAGGCCAGCTTTCTGTTCCTGCTCGCTTGTGGCTGTGCCGTTCTGGCGCTGGTCTGGTTCGACATGGGCGAAACCGCACGACGCCGGA
>SKWP01000323.1 GCA_007128865.1 Paracoccaceae bacterium | reverse complement strand
CCTTCGGCGAAAGGGCCGGGCTTGACGGCCGCAAGGTGGTGGAGGTGATCAGCCAGGGCGCCGCCGGGTCGTGGCAGATGGCGAGCCGGCACGCCACCATGCTGGATGACCATTTCGATTTCGGCTTTGCGGTGGACTGGATGCGCAAGGATCTGGGCATTTGCCTCGCGGCAGCCGACGAGGTCGGCGCCAGCCTTCCGGTTACCGCGCTGGTGGACCAGTTCTATCGCGATATCCAGAACATGGGCGGCGGTCGCTGGGACACCTCCAGCCTGATTCGCCGCCTGCGCCCGGCCCGGGCCTGATACGAAATCCGTTCGATCGGTTCGGTCCACCAACGCTTGCTGCCCGCCCGTGCGCCGGCACGGCCCAAACGGATCGTGCATCAGTCCCAGGGCACGGGACTGTGGGCATAGCCGATGTAGAGCGGGTGGCGCGGGTGGCCCTGGCGGGTCAGGCCCAGATGATGCAGGGGCCGGCCGGTGCCGCGCAGCAACCCGGCCACCCGTGCGCCGCGGTCCAGATGGGCGCCATGGGTGCCCCAGGCGCAGACGATCCGCCCGGCCCAGGCCGCCGCTTCGAGGATGGCGGCATCGTTCAGCGGCCCGACGGGATCGGCCGCGGCGCGCATGACCTGCGGGTCGGTGGCGCGGAAGGCAAAGATATTGCACACCCGGAAGGCACCGAAGCCCAGCGCCCGCGCCCGCCTTTCGCACCGTTCCACCGTCGGGTCGTTCTGCACCTCGGTCGCGGTCGAAGGGTTCAGCATCACGAACAGCACCCGCCCGCCGCCGGGTTGCCAGACGCGGGTCAGTTCATAGCGATAGGCCTCGCATGGCGAATAGACCGCGACGCTGTCGGCATCGCCCTTGCGATGGCGGCGCAGGGTGGTGGCATCGGCGGGCAGGGGCATGGCGGTCCTTGCGGCTGGTGCGTGCGGGGGGCGGTCTGCCATCGGCGCGGCGCGGCGTCCAGCCCCGGCCGGCGCCGGTGCCGGCAGGCGGCCCGAGGGGGCTATCCCTGCGCCGGCAGGGCGGTGGCGCGGCCCGCTGCCCAGTCAAGCGCATCCTCCAGCCGGTCATCGCCCCAGAACACCTCGGCCCCGACCACGAAACTGGGCGAGCCGAAGATGCCCAGTGCCATCGCCGCGTCGGTGGCATCTTCCAGCGCCTCGCCCACCGCGCGGCTTTCGGCGGCGGCGACCACATCGCGCGGCACCAGCCCCAGCGCTGCAAGGGTGCCGTCGAGGTTCGGCGATTCGCCGGCCGGCTGGCCATCGACCATCCAGCGCCGCCAGGTCTCGCGCAGATAGGCCTCGCCCCAGCCTTCGGCCAGCCCGAGGATGCCGACGCGGTTGGCCAGTTCGAGCTGCGGCAGCGGGTAGGGCGCCGGCACCCGCACCGGCAGGCCGTGGCGCGCGGCGCGGCGGGCAATGTCGCGCCACATGTAGGCCTGTTTCACCGGCTTGTCGCGGAAGGGGATATTGTCCTGCGCGATCATGATCGTGCGCACGTTGAACACGCGCCACCGCACCGCAACCCCGGCAGCTTCGGCCGCCGCATCGATGCGCATCACCGACAGATAGCTGTAGGTGCTGCCCACCGAGACCCAGAAATCCATCGCCGCCATCGCCATTCCCCCTGCCGGCCTCCCGCCGGCCCCGTGCGATCCTAGCACGGAAGGGGGGCACCTGGCGACGGGCGCTTCAGCGGTTGAAGACCCGGCCGGGGTGAAGCTCGCCGGCCATGTAGCGCCCGACCGCCACCGCCCGCCCCTCGAAACTGGCCCAGGCCTCGGCGCCATAGTCGGTGCCGGTACGCACTGCGCCCGGCGCGCCGGCCCGCAGCCGCGCGGCCCCTTCGGCCGTGGCCGGCAGTTCCGGCAGTTCGGCAAGCCCGACCTCGAGCGGCAGCAGCCGCGCCGCCAGCGCCGGGCTGCGTGCCTCGGCCTCGATCGTTTCCCAGTCCACGCCGTCCTCGACCTCGAATGGCCCCGACCACAGGCGCCGCAGCGCCACCACATGGCCCAGGCAGCCCAGCGCCCGGCCCAGATCGCGGGCAATGGACCGCACATAGCCGCCCTTGCCGCAGACCATCTCGAGCTCGGCATGGTCGGGATCGGGGCGCGCCACCAGATCGAGGCTTTCCACCCACAGCGGCCGTGCGGCAAGTTCGGTCTGCTCGCCGGCACGGGCCAGGGCATAGGCGCGCTGACCGTCGATCTTGACCGCCGAGAACTGCGGCGGCACCTGCATGATCTCGCCGCGGAAGGCCGCCAGCGCCGCGATGATGTCGGCATCTTCCGGCCGGGTGGCCGAGGTTTCGATCACTTCGCCCTCGGCATCGTCGGTGTTGGTGGCTGCCCCGAAACGCACCGTGAACCGATAGCATTTCAGCGCGTCGGTGACATGGGGGACGGTCTTTGTCGCCTCGCCCAGCGCTACCGCCAGAACGCCTGTGGCCAGCGGGTCGAGCGTGCCGGCATGCCCGGCCTTGCGCGCATCCAGCGCCCAGCGCACCTTGTTGACCACCGCGGTCGAGGTGACGCCGGCGGGCTTGTCCACCACCAGCCAGCCGTCGATGTCCTGTCCCTTGCGCCTGCGTGCCAAGATAAGCCCCCCGCTGTGCGGACATCACCGCCCGACAATGCCGGCGGGCTCTAGCCGGCGGGGCGGGTGCGGTCAACCGGCAGGGCAGGATCACTGCACGGGCATCACCGTGCCCAGGATCGGCCCCATGGCGCGGCCGCGGTCGGACCGGCCCAGTTCGGGCGCATGCAGGCGCGAGACATTGCCATCAAGGTACAGCGCATCGCGGGCGCCGTACAGGTCGCGGAACAGGGTGGCGAAGTCGTGAAAATTCACCCCCCGTTCGGAAATGGCCAGCCATGCGGTGGTGCCGTCAGGGCTCACGCCGACGCCGTTGCGGATCAGCCGCGCGCTGGACCCCGGAATGAAGCGCGGGTGCAGCGCCCCGTCGATCAGCAGCAGCGGCCCGGACTGGGTCGCATGGTGGCAGTCCGGCGCCTGCTCGGCAAACTGCCGCGATTCGATCACCGCGAACCCCTGCGTGCCGATGCAGAAAACCCCGTTCGGCAGCATGCCGAAATTGCCCGGCCCTTCCGAAAGCACCAGCCGCCCCGCTGTCGCGCCATCCTCGGCATAATGGCCCACCGGCCGGCGGTCGGGGTGGTACATGCCGCCGTTCATGGCAAACCCCAGCCGCAGCCCTTCGGCGCGCAGGGCCGCATCGAGCCGCGCGAAGTCGCCCCAGGGCGTGCCGTCAGGCGCGTTCAGCCACAGGCGCAGCTCGGGCCCGTCGCGGGTGGCGGTGCAGACGGTATAGGGCGTGCCGGCATGGGAAATGCGGCTGCACTCGGCCATCGCGGCGGCGGGCAGCAGCAGCCCCGCACCCAGCAGCGCTGTTGCAAGCCGGCGCATCGGCTCAGGGTCTTTCGGGGTCGTCCGGCGCGGGATCGGCGGTAATGTCGCGGCGCACCCGATCCTCGGCCAGCAGCCTGCGCGTCTCGTCCATGCGGTCAAAGCTGTGGTCGGGGTGAAAGCGCAGGTCGGGCGCGAATTTCAGCGCCAGCCCGCGCGCCACCAGCCGCCGCAGCTCGCCCCGGTTGCGGCGCAGCGCGCCCAGCGCGGCATCGATACCGTCACCGCCCAGCGGCATCACGAACGCATCGGCATGCTTGAGGTCGGGCGAGGTGCGCACCTCGCCGACGGTGATCGACATGGCGTTGAGTTCGGGGTCGTGAACATCGCCGCGCATGAGAACATCGGCCAGCCGGCGGCGGATCTGTTCGCCGACGCGAAGCTGGCGCTGGGATGGGCCATCGGCCCGGCTGAAGCGTTTCTGTGCCATGTCCGGGCAGATAGGCTTTCGCATCGCGCGCCGCAATGGCGGCTTTGCCTAGGGCGCGCGATTGGCTATGCGGAGCGGCAGGAAACCGGCGGAGGATGCGATGGCAACGGCTCAGGGCACGACGGCAGTGGCAATCGCCGGGGCATCGGGGCGCATGGGGCAGATGCTGATCGGGCTTGCCGCGGCCGATGCCCGGTTTCGCCTGACCGGTGCGCTGGAGGCGCCGGGCCATGGCTGGATCGGCCGGGATATCGGCACCGCGATGGGCGGGGCGCCGCTGGGGGTGACGGTTTCGGCCGATGCCGCGGCGCTGGCCGGGGCCGATGCGCTTATCGATTTTACCGTGCCGGCGGCAAGCATCGCGCTGGCCCGGATGGCCGCCGCGGCCGGTGTTGCGCATGTGATCGGGACCACCGGTTTTGATGCGGGGCAGGAAGCCGCGCTTGTGGCGGCGGGGCAGGGCGGGGTCACGGTGCGGTCGGGCAACATGAGCCTGGGCGTCAATCTGCTCACCCAGCTTGTGCGGCAGGTCGCGGCCGCGCTTGACGCCGATTACGACATCGAGATCGTCGAGGCCCATCATCGCCACAAGGTCGATGCGCCCTCGGGCACGGCGCTGATGCTGGGGCAGGCGGCGGCCGAAGGGCGCGGCGTGGCGCTCGATACGGTGGCCGACCGCGGCCGCGACGGCATCACCGGCGCGCGTGCGCGCGGTGGCATCGGTTTTTCGGCAATCCGCGGCGGCGATATCGTGGGCGAGCATGATGTCATCTTTGCCGCCGATGGTGAACGCATCGTGCTGCGGCATGTGGCTTCGGACCGGGCGCTTTTCGCCCGCGGTGCGCTGAAAGCCGCCGAATGGGCGCGCGGACGCGCAGCCGGGCGCTATTCGATGCTTGACGTTCTCGGAATCTGACCGATTTTCCCCTTGTCACCAGTCAAGGGGG
>SKWP01000292.1 GCA_007128865.1 Paracoccaceae bacterium | reverse complement strand
GGCAGGCGCGATCTGCCGCTTTCGATCGACTGGGCGCAGCTCGACCCGTCGCAGGGCACCGTCCGCGTGGCGATCTATGATGAAACCGGCACACGGATCGTCCTTCAGAACTCGCTGAATTCCTTTTCCGATGTCGAACTGCCCCATGACGGGCCCTATTTCCTTGCCTTCGAAGGCGGCGGCGATGTCGGCTCGGTGGTGCCCTTGCGCTTTCGTGCAATGCTCCGGACCGGGCCGCCCGTTGCGCAGATCATCGCAGCCGCGCCCTACAGCCCCGACTGGATCGACGCCGCAGACGGCGGTAGCCTGAACCTGCGCGGTATCGAAAGCGCGCGCCTGTCCTCAGACATCATCGGCGATATCGAGCGGATCACGACGCTGAGCGCCGCCTTCTCGCTCGATGCGATCGACCGGCCCCAGATCGTCGCCACGCTGCTGCGCGAGGCGGACGGGCTCGAGATTCTGGCGCTGGGGGTCAATTCCGACAACAGCGTCTTCACCCGCGCGCTCAACGGTTTTGACGGCAGCGGCAACCCGACATACACGACGCGGACAGAAACAGGCACGCGTTCGGCCGATACCCGCATCGAGGTCGATGTCACGCTGGATCGCGACGCAGGCCGCGTCTTTCTGTTCGTCAATGGCGTCGAGGTCGGCAACGGCCCCGTTTCCGAAAGCTGGTTCGCCGACCCCGGCGCGCTTGTCGTCGGGGGGCTGCCCCGCCTGCAGGCGGACAACCGCTTTCACGGGCAGCTGCACGGCATGTCTCTGCGCAGCGGGCCGGTGGATCAGGCGACGCTGGCGTCCGGCCATGCGGGCACCGCCGATCTTGAGGACCCGGCGCTGCAGCTTGCGCTCGATTTCTCCGAAGGGTTCGGCGATCTGCTGTTCAACCGCGCGGGCAAGGGCGGCAGTGCGCCCCTTGAACCCATCGCCGAAGACCTGATCCTCGGGCGCCGCGACAGCCGCGATGGCGTCTCGGAGCTGGTGCTCGATCTTGACGAGCCGGGCCTGTTCCTGCTGCAGTTTGTCGGGGAAGAACGTCAACGGGTCACTCTGGTTGGCCCAGTGGGCGAGACCCTCGCTACGCGCCAGTTCACCCCGGGGTTCAATCAGAACGACCTTGTGGCACTGGGCGCCGGGCGCCATGTCCTGACGGTAGAGCGGGATTTCAACAACGCCGCATCCGGCGATTTCGCCCTGCGCCTTCTCGACCTGACCGATCCGGACGCATTCCCCGAGATCGTGCCGGGCGAACAGACGCAGATTGATCTTTCCTCCGGTCGCCTTGGCGCGGTCTTCCGCCTCGAGGCAGAGGCCGGACGCGATTTCACCCTGGTCGGCCTTGCGGGCAGCAATCTCGACTGGACCCTGCTCGAGGCCGGGTCGACCTCTGCCGTCAACACCCCGCCGACCGGCGCCACCAGCACCGAACGCGCCGGTCCGCATCTGCTACTGATCCACGGCAGCCAGCCCGTGCCGCAATCGCGCTCGATCACGCTGCACGACATGGAAAACGACGCCGCGCCCATCGAATTGTCGGTCGAGATGCAGGGCAACATCCCGGCCAGTTCGGTGAGCAACAATCACGCCTTCACCCTCGAGACCGAGGCCGATCTGCTGATCGACTGGCGCGGCGGGACGTCGGGCATGCGCTGGGAGATACGCGACTCATCCGGCGAATCGGTAACCGGGGCGCGGTTCTGGAACGATTCCACGAATACCGGCACGCCCCGTTTCGAAACGCTCGGACCGGGCGATTATGTGCTGCGGGTCACGGGTGGGGGCAATATCGGGTCTGTGGGCGATTACCGCGTCGCACTTCACGATGCGCGCGAACTGGCCAGCGAGGTGGCGCTGAACGAGGAAGCGAGCGGCCGGCTGGGCGATACACAGCGCGGTGTGGCCGTCTATGCAGTGGACTTGCCGGGGCGCACGAAGGTCGAATTCGGCCGTGCCGGCGGCCCGAACTTTGCCGGAAACGTGCATATCGTATCGCAAGGCGGAGAGGTCGCCTTTTCGGGCAGCCAGCCCTTCAACGATCAGTCGGTCGTGCTGAACGGCGCGGGCCGCTGGTATGTGATTTTCGAAGGTCAGGTCGGGGCGGAAGAAACCGTTGCCAACACCAACGATTCCCACCGTTTCGTGCTTGCCCATGACGGCCGCTTCCCGACACTGGGCGAAACCACGCTCGATTTCGACACGCCGGGCATTGGCTATGTTCTCGACAACGAGCGGGGCAACAGCGCGCGTCTGGTGGATGAGGCCGGCGGGCGGTTCCTGCGGCTGACGGGGCTGACCGATCCCAATACGCGCAACGTGCTGCTGCTGGACCGCGTGCATGAGGGCGATCTGGACGGGATCGAACTGGCCTTCGATTACCGCGCCGCCACACCCGGGGGCGCCGGGCCGCAGGGCAGCGGGTTCAGCCTTGCATGGCTGCCCGCCGAAACGCTGGGAGATACCGGCGCGGTACCATTCGAATCCACATCATTTAACACTCGGGATCTCTATGCGGAGGCGCTCTATCTCGATGTCACGATCGAGCGGAATGCAGGCGGTGACGAGACCAACCGCCTGACCCTGCGCCGCGGCACCCAGAACCTCGGCTCCCACGACCTGACCGAAAGCCTCGCGGTGACCGAATTCTCGCGGATGCGGTTTGCGCTCGAACACACCATCGGCGGTGTGGCCGTCTCGCTGTTCCTCACCCGACCGGGCGAGGATGAGGTCACGCTTCTGGACGGGGCCTTTGTTGGCGGGCGGTTCAGCCCCGGAGAGGGGCGCTTTGCGCTGCGGGCCTCCACCACCAGCGGAGCGGTGGCAGAGCATGATTTCGACAATCTCGAAATCACGCCGACAGCCATGGCCCAGCCATCGCTTGAACTGGGCGAGATCTACAACGGCACCTTCGACAGCCGTGACATATCGACAAACAACAACCGCACAGCCAACCGCTATGTGCTCGACCTCGACAGCCCGCGCCGGCTGCTGTTCGACCCGCTGAGCGGCGCGACGAACCTGTTCTTCCGGATGGATGACGTGTTCGGCACGATGAACTTCACAACGGCGAACAGCGGCGGATTCAACGAGCCGAGCGTTGTCGAACTGGACGCCGGACGCCATGTCTTCTTCCTCGAAGGGCCGACAAGCGGCGTCATCGACTACAGCTTTCGCCTCGTCGATCTGAGTGCGGGCGAGGAATTGGCCATCGACACCGAAACCACCATCAGTGTCGATCCCGGCAACGGCGCCCAGACTTACAGCTTCGAGGGCGAGGCCGGCGAAACCCTCTGGCTAGAAGGGTTGGCGCATGAGGGCGACACGCTGCGCGTGCATCTGCTCGACCCCGATGGCAATCGTCTGGGAAACGCCAGTTCCTCCAGCTTTTCCCCCGGGACGATGACGCCGGTAACGCTGCCGCAGGACGGTCGCCATGTGGTCGTGATCGCGGGTTCCTTTTCGCAGGCCGCGCCAAGGGACTACACCTTTGCCCTGCGCCGGGTAGAGCCTGTCCGCACGGACCTGCCGCTGAACACGAGCCATGATGTCTCGGTCGATGTTCCCGGCCGCGCTCATGTCTTCGATGTGTCGCTGGATCAGGAAGAGATCGTATTCATCGAACCGGGCCGCACCAGCAATGCCCTGACATGGGAGCTTTGGCAGGGCGACCGGCTGATCGACACGCGGCTGTTCAACGACAATGACCGCCCCGCGCTTCGGCTGGCAGCGGGCGACCATACGCTTATTGCCCGCCCCACCAACGCGACCAACAATCTGATCGAAGGCACGATCGCGATACGCAGCCTGTCCGGCGCCGCAAGCCTGCCGCCCGGCGGCGCGGCCGAGATCGTGCCGCTCGACACTGCGGGCACGCTGCGGCTGGAACTTCTGCGCATCGACCGTGACGGGGGCGAGCGCGAGTTGCTGGCGCTGGGCAATATGGCCGGCACGGCGATGACGCTCCTGGATGCACAGGGCTACCGCATCGGGCCGCGCGCCGTGAACGACGGCCAAATGCCCTATGACCTGTCGGACCTTCCGGCGGGTACCTTCTATCTGCTGCTGGAACGCACGCGGTCGTTCAGCGCCGAAACCGCGATGCTGCAACGGCTGGCGAAAGGGCCGGTCGCCGAGCCCGCGTTCGGCGACCGCATCACGCTCGATCCCGGCGCGGCCGGGGTCTCTGAGGTCCGCTTCACGCTGGACGAACGCGATTTCGTGCAGATGTCGCTTCTGGATGCCGACGACGAAACCGAATGGGAACTGACCGGGCCGAGCGGGGCCGTCATGACGGGTTCAGGAAGCAACGAACGCCCGCTCTGGCGCCTCGATCCGGGCGAGCATGTGCTGCGCGTCATCGGCGCAGAACCGGGCAGCCTTGCCCTGTCCCGCGGCGCGGATGCAATCCGGCTCGACGCCGGACTGCCGGCGCATCTGCGGCTTTCGCCGGCCAATGACGTGGCCCTATTCAGCCATCAGGGTCATGGCGGCGCCGAAGTGGTGCTCATCCCGGCATGGGGAAGCGCCGCGGGCAATCTGCTGGTCAAGGACATGGCCGGACGCGAGATTGCCCAGGGTGCGATCGGCACGCCGCTGCGCTTTGCATTGCCCGAGGACGGCCATATCCTCGTGCAGGCCCGGGGCACCGGCGGGGCGAACGATCCGGCGCAATCCGCCCGTTTCATGCTGGTCGAAGGGCTGCGGCCCGACGCGGTGGCCCTGCCACGCGCCGGCGGTGACGATGGCGCCAATCTTGTGGTGCGCGACCTGCGCGCGACGGGCACCGTGATGGCGGGCGGCAGCCTGACGCTGGAAT
>SKWP01000106.1 GCA_007128865.1 Paracoccaceae bacterium | reverse complement strand
TGTCGGAAGTTGCCCGATGGCGGATTCGAGCCCGTGGCGGACGGTTGGCTATTGGCACTCCTGGCCCGGAATCAAGGCGCGCAGCGCCGCCGGGCCGCGCCCGACCGCCCCCATCGGGCGGGCGCCGCCCTGTGTTGCGCACTTTCGTTCAAGGGTCGCTCCGCCCCGCAAAGCGGCCCGTCATGCCTGTGGCAAGCGCGCAGACGAAACCCGCCTGTCGGGGGGTGGCGCACACTAGATCCCGCGTGGTTCGCGCGAATCCTGACGCAGGCGGGTTTCGAATGCGCGGGAAAGATGGCTGCGCAGCGCCGCACTGGCCGCTTCGCCATCACCGGCTGCGATCGCATCCACGATTGCGGCATGTTCTTCTATCGTGGCCGCGCCGCGCCCCTCGGCGGCCAGCGATGTGGTCGCCATCAGCGCCATGGACCGATGCACGAGGTCCAGTTGCTGCACCAGAAACCGGTTGTGCGAGGCCAGATGGATCTGCTTGTGAAACCGCCGGTTTGCGCGGCTCATGGCATCGGGGTCGTTGCAGAGCGCGCGGTCTTCCTCGACCATGAAGCGCAGCACGCGGATTTCCTCGTCGGTGGCATGGCGCGCGGCCAGCCGTGCCGCCAGCCCTTCGAGTTCGGCACGGACGACGTAAAGCTCGGCCAGCTGGTTGTGATCGAGTGACGCCACGATAAGACTGCGCCCGTCGCGCACCAGCAGCGACTGGGTCTCAAGCCGTTGCAGCGCTTCGCGGATCGGGGTGCGCGACATGCCGAAACGCTCGGCCAGTTCCGATTCCACCAGCCGGTCGCCCGGACGATAAGTCCCGACGTCGATGGCATCGAGTATCATCGAATAGGCATCCGACAGTGTCGGTTTCTCACCGGCCATTCCGGCCTCCCTGCGACCCCGCTCGGGCGGACTTTGGCCGCCACCCGCGGCAATGGCAAGCAACCATCCCGCCCCGGCAACCCATAAGCCCCGTCGCAGGGATGCCAAACTGCAACAAGCGCAAGGGTGCGGCGCGCAAGCGACAATGGCGCGTTGCCGCACGGCCGGTGCACCCAAAGCAACGCCCGCCCCGGTTCGGGGCGGGCGTTTACCCTGCAGAAGGCTGTGACGCTCAGTGCGCGGTGGCACCCGCAGCGCTGGCGGCGGCCCGTTCCTCGGCCCGGGCGGCGCGCGCCGCCTCTTCGGCTTCCTCGTCCCATTCCACCGGTTCGGGCGTGCGCACAAGCGCCCGTTCCATCACGTCGCGGACATGGGCCACGGGAATGATATCCAGCCCCTGCTTGACGTTGTCGGGGATTTCGCGAAGGTCCTTCTCGTTCTCCGCGGGGATCAGCACGGTACGGATGCCCCCGCGCAGCGCGGCCAGAAGCTTTTCCTTCAACCCGCCGATGGGCAGCACATTGCCGCGCAGCGTGACCTCGCCGGTCATGGCGATATCCTTGCGCACCGGAATCTGGGTCAGCACCGACACGATGGCGGTGACCATGGCAATCCCGGCCGATGGCCCGTCCTTGGGGGTGGCACCTTCGGGGACGTGCACATGGATGTCCATGGTATCGAAGCGCGGCGGCTTGACCCCGATCTCGGGCGCGATCGAGCGCACGAAGGAGCTGGCCGCGTCGATGGATTCCTTCATCACATCGCCCAGCTTGCCGGTGGTCTTCATCCGGCCCTTGCCCGGCAGGCGCAGCGCCTCGATCGACAGCAGATCGCCGCCGACGCTGGTCCAGGCCAGGCCGGTGACCACGCCGATGCGGTCTTCCTTTTCGGCCAGCCCGTAGCGATGGCGCTTGACGCCGAGGAATTCCTCGAGCCGCTCTGCCGTCACCTCGACCACGGTTTCCTTGCGCCGCACGATCAGCGTCACCGCCTTGCGGGCGAGTTTGGCAATCTCGCGTTCGAGGTTTCGCACCCCGGCCTCGCGGGTGTAGGTGCGGATGACCTCGCGCAGCGCCGCATCGGTGATCGAGAATTCCGCCGGCTTCAGCCCGTGGTTCCTGACCTGCTTGGGGATCAGGTGACGCCGGGCTATTTCCAGCTTCTCGTCCTCGGTGTAGCCGGCAAGCGGGATGATCTCCATCCGGTCCAGCAGCGGCGAGGGCATGTTGTAGCTGTTCGCCGTGGTGATGAACATCACGTTGGACAGGTCGTATTCGACCTCGAGATAGTGATCGACAAAGGTCGCGTTCTGTTCGGGGTCCAGCACCTCCAGCATCGCGCTGGCCGGATCGCCGCGGAAATCCTGACCCATCTTGTCGATCTCGTCGAGCAGGATCAGCGGGTTGGTCGTCTTGGCCTTCTTGAGCGCCTGAACGATCTTGCCCGGCATGGAGCCGATATAGGTCCGCCGGTGGCCGCGGATCTCGGCCTCGTCACGGACCCCGCCCAGCGAAATCCGGATGAACTCGCGCCCCGTGGCCTTGGCCACCGACCGGCCCAGCGAGGTCTTGCCCACACCCGGCGGCCCGACAAGGCACAGGATCGGCCCGCGCAGCTTGGATGAACGCGCCTGCACCGCAAGGTATTCGACGATGCGTTCCTTGACCTTTTCGAGGCTGTAATGGTCGTCGTCCAGCACCTGCTGGGCGCGATCCAGATCCTTCCTGACCCGGCTGCGCTTGCCCCAGGGGATCGACAGCAGCCAGTCCAGATAGTTGCGCACCACCGTGGCCTCGGCCGACATCGGCGACATCGACTTGAGCTTTTTCAGTTCGGCCAGCGCCTTGTCGCGCGCCTCCTTGGAAAACTTCGTTGCCTCGATGCGCGATTCGAGTTCGGCAACTTCGGACTGGCCGTCCTCGCCCTCGCCCAGCTCGCGCTGGATCGCCTTCATCTGCTCGTTGAGATAGTATTCGCGCTGGGTGCGCTCCATCTGGCTTTTCACCCGCGTCTTGATCTTGCGCTCGACCTGCAGGACGCTGATCTCGCCCTGCATCAGGCCGTAGACCTTTTCGAGCCGCTGGGCGATGTCGAGGGTTTCGAGAAGCTCCTGCTTCTGCGCGACCTCAAGGCCCAGATGCCCCGCCACCAGATCGGCAAGGCGCCCGGGTTCGCCGGCTTCGGCGATGGCAGCCAGGGCTTCCTCGGGGATGTTCTTGCGAACCTTTGCGTAACCCTCGAACTCGCGCGAGACCGAGCGCACCAGCGCCGCCACCGTGGCCGGGTCGCCCGGGGTTTCGTCAAGCGTTTCGGCGCGCGCCTCGAAATAGGACTCGTTGGTCAGGAATTCGGCAATTCGCACGCGCTTGCGGCCCTCGACCAGAACCTTCACGGTGCCGTCGGGCAGCTTGAGCAGTTGCAGCACATTGGCCAGCACCCCCACACGATAGATACCATCGGTGTCGGGTTCATCCACCGCCGCGTCGGTCTGGCTGGCAAGCAGGATCTGGCGATCCTCCTGCATCACCTCTTCCAGCGCCCGAACCGATTTCTCGCGCCCCACGAAAAGCGGCACGATCATGTGCGGAAACACCACGATATCGCGCAGCGGCAGGACGGGGTGAGTCTGGTTGCGGTTTTCGGTCATGTCGGTTTCCTTGTTCCCAGGCGGCGGCGACAGGCTCCGTTTCGGCCGCCCGGCACCGTCCCTTGCGTTGTCCCGATACTTGGTGCGATGCGCCGCCGCTTTCAAGCACGATATCGTGTCACGCACCCTGCCCGCCCACGAAATGGCCGCCCCTCACGGCCTGCGGCAGCCATCCCGGCACCCGCAATCCAGCCAGCCGCAGGCGGCAAGGCTGCGCCGCAACCGGCCCAAGGTGCGGAAACACAGCGTTTCCCGCATGGCGCCCTTCGTTATGGCCCGTTAACCCGTTGTCAAACATGACCGTTCGCCCTTTGCGATAGCGCAGCCCGATTGAGGGCGCGCCGGCGTCGCCTTTTTGCCCCAAACCGGGGCCAGATCGGCATCGTCATTACCCTGTTTCCGGTTTGCACGTTGCGTGCCGGTTCTGATCGCGAAAGGCAGAATTCATGAGATTTTCCCGCATTGCCGCCGTTCTGGCCGCCGCCGTCATCTGGGCTGCACCGGCCATGGCCGCCACCGTGCTGGCCTACAGCTCCATACCCGGCGACCGGCTGGCGCCGGCCTTCGTGGCCGAAGGCATCTCGGCCAGCGATATTCACCGTGGTCACGGGCTCGTCGCCGCACGCGGCAACAGCTTCAACTCGCGCGACTGGACGCTGGGCGGCAGCCATGAGGAAGCCCTTCGCGCGGGCGATTTCCTGATCTGGCGGTTCGCCTCGGCGACACCGCTCGATCTGATCGGACTCGACCTCGGGTTTCGCCGGTCGGTCACCGGCCCGCAGTCGATTTCACTCGACATTTCGCTGGACGGCAGCACCTGGCGCAGCGTCTACCGCCTGTCGGGTGCGGATTTCCCGGCCCTGACCGAATTCGAGGCTTCGATCGCACTGGACGGCTTCAGCGGCATTACCCATGGCGCATTCCGTCTGACCGGCTGGGATGCCGACCACCACAACGGCACGTTCAACTTTGCCGATTCGAAAGCGTTCGACGGGCATTCCGTCGCTCTGCGGGCGACGCCAATGGCCGCAATTCCCCTGCCGCCGGCGCTGCCGCTGCTGGGTGCGGGCGTCCTGGTGCTGGCGTTGCTGCGCCGCCGCAGGGGCAGCGCTTGATCCAGATCAACGCCGCCTGACAGGCGGCATGCCAGACATGGCCCATCACATTCAGAAAGAGGAATGTCATGGACTATCCCGCGTTCATTGCAGCCACCCGTGACCAGAGCCGCAGCCTTGCCCGCAGCATACCCGACGCGATGAAAGGCTTCGGCGCCCTTTCACGGGCGGTGAAGGAAGGCGGCACCCTGTCGGTC
>SKWP01000483.1 GCA_007128865.1 Paracoccaceae bacterium | reverse complement strand
TACCACGTGCGATCCGCAGATTGGGTTCCGAACTGACCACGAAGAAGACGGACAGTGCTATGAGGGCGCACATGATGGCAATCACAATGTGCCCTGTCCTTATGCTGCCCCTCTTCAAAAGCGACGACACCAGACCGATGGAAATCGCCAGAGCCACTCCGGTAATGATTGCTATCATGACGATTCGCATGCCCGCAAGGACCAGCCCGGCGAGCAGGAAGAACAGCAAGGCAAGATCGACACTGCCCCATCTTTTTCTTTGGTTCTGGTGCAGGATTGCGGCAAGCGCAATCGCGCCCCCTACACCGGCGAGACTGCGCGGACTTACCTCGGTAAACCTGAGGGAAACAAAGTCCCGATAACCGAATGTCAGGCCATGTCGCGCCTGCGCCACAACAAGCGTGAAGCCGATCAGAAATACGCCGGTCAGGAGCAGATACCGCCGCCCATGGTGATGGAACCAGCCCTGAAAGCGATCTTCGGTCAAGCGCTGCGAAGCCAGGACCAGCAACAGCACCAAGGTGAGCGTCTGTGCCTCGCGAAAGAAGTTCCCGACCCAGGACAAGACTGATGCCAAGGTGGAAATGCCGACGCTCAGGAGAAGAAGAAGCAGTACCGTGTTTTCCGGCCTGATGCGGGGGCCCAGGAGAAGCCAGCGCACAGTCAGGCCGAACACGACCGGCAAGATCAGCCACCAGCCATCCTGGACAGGGAGCCCTGCTTCTCTTGCAGGTCTCATCAGGACGCCCAAAGCCAGGATGGCGAAGAGAAATTTGCTGCCCTTCAGGGAGTAGAAGAACAACAGCGGCATTGCAGCCAGTATTGCGCCGGTCGGCTGGATGACATATGCAGCCGCAAGGAAGGCCAGGCTAAGCCACGGAAGAAAGCTGACGCCGCACCCGCCCCGTTGGGGAGTTTCCGAATACGACTTCGCTTCCGCCGGGTGAGTCACTGGAAGACGCATTTCTCGAGAAACAACGCGGAGACGCGCTGGTGCAGCCGATCCAGCGAAAAATGCTCGGCGCGCGACAGCAGGCGGGTCGGATCGAAATGGCGGTCGAGCGCGGCTTCGATTTTTTCGGCAAGGTCCTCGGGATCGCCGACGCGCGCCAGAAAACCAACCTCGGGACTGTCGATCACATCGGCCGGGCCGCTCGGGCAATCGGTGGAAACCACCGGGCAGCCATGGGCCAGAGCTTCGATCAGGACCAATCCGAAGCCCTCGAAGCGCGAGGACAGAACGGTGACCCGCGCCTGTCGATAGAGCGCGCCGGTGTCGCTGACATGGCCAAGGAACTCCACCCGATCGGCGATGCCCAGACGAGTGGCCAACGCTTCGAGGTCCGACCACAGCGGCCCGTCGCCGGCCAGGCGCAACCGACACCTGCGCCGCTTTGCCAGAAGCGCGAAGGCGCGCAGCAGCGTGTCGTGATCCTTCTGCGGCTGCAGCCTGCCCACACAAAGGATCACCGGCGGGTCCTCCGGTTCCGGACGGCGGTCGGTGCCCTGGGGCAAGGCAACACCGTTGGGGATGAGCGTGATCCGGTCATCGGGCACCTGCCAGACGGTGCGCAGTTCGGTGGCCATGGCCGAGTTGAGCGCGATGAGGCGGGAGGCGTTCCGCAAATCCCATGCCAGCACAGGCTTCTTCAGCGCCCGTTCCCAGCGCGGGTAACTCGCCAGCAGCCCGAGCGGCGAGTTCGAGATGCGCCAGAGCACATCGCCGCGGAAACCGACCAGCACGGCCGCCGCGCGGAAGCCGGCCATGTTGGTCGGTCCGATGACCAACGCGTGAGACGGGCTGGTGCGCCTGAGCACGCCTGCCAGCGGCAAGATGGACCGAAGGCTGCGCGGTGCGCGCATGCATCGGAAGGTGACCGCCGGGTCCAGCCCCTCCTCCAGCCCCTGCCCCTGCGTGGTGCCGCAGACCAAGGTCACGCGATGCCCCGCGCCGGCCAGGATATTGGCATAGAGCACCGCGTTGCGTCCTGCCCCGCCCGAGAGCTTGAGCAGAAAGATCAGGAGGGTCGTCCCCTGTCCCTGCGCGGGCCGTCCGTCAGCCATTCCGCAACGCTCCCAGCAACCGCATGAATGTGATGCCGTAATGGGCTGCAAGAACAAGACTGTAGGCGAGTACGGCCGTGAAAGCGTCCAGATCGAGCAGATAGGTGCCGAGAAATACGGCGAGCGCCAGCCCGAGCCGCTGCAGGTTGACCTTGAGATACAGATCCTCGCGCCCGACCACCGTGAGCACGTTCATCACCGGCACCGCCACGAACTGGGCGGTCAGATAGATCGCCAGCACCGCGGCAAAGCGCCCGGCCTCGGCCCATTGCGCCCCGAAGACAAAGGGAAACAGACTTGGTGACGCCAGAACGAGAAAGGCCGTAAGCACGAGACCCACAGACCCGAGCAGCCGCGTGACGTCGCGCACCGCGCGGCGCAAGGCCTCGGGATCGCCCGATCCCAGTTCGGCCGTCTCGCCGAAGAACGCCCGACCCATCTTTCGTCCGATCAGGTTTATCGGCATCGACAGGGCCATGGCGGCAAGGCCGAATTGTCCGGCAGTCGCCGCCCCGTAGAAGCCTGCGATGAAGAAGACGGGCAACTGCGATGCCAGCAGAAGAGTCAGATGCGACGGCAGGCGAAAGGTCGGAAAGCTGCGATGGCGCTTGGCCATGGCCCTCATTCGAGGCAGCGTGGCGTGCCGGCCGAGGCGGCGAAATTCGGAACGGAACTGCCCGTACAGGATCACTGCGCCACCGCCGAGCGCGACCACATGGCCGACCAGGATCGCAAGCGGGGCCGGCAGGACGAAGACCAGCGTCAGCTTGCCGGCATTGCCGGCTGCGCTTTGGGCCACCGACGCGAGTGCCATTTGGCGATAGCTGCGCCGGCGCGTCGCCCAATGCTGCAATGTCAGATAGCTGGAATAGACGAATGTCCCCAGCGGCAGCATCCACCAGAACGGCACCAGCATTTCCATCGAGAGCAGGCGCAGCAGCGGCGCTGCGCCCACCGCAAGAACGGCTGCGAGCAAAATCGAAAAGGCGACGATCAGGGCCATCGTCAGCGCAAGGAGGTTGATCGCGGCAGCATCGCGCCCGGCCACCGGCAGACCTCTGTCATACTGCAGGCTGACCAGCGGCGCCAACAGCATGACGAAACCGGCAAAGACCGACAGCGCTCCAAGGTGTTCGGGCGCGTAAAGGCGGGTGATCAGCGGCAGGCTGGCCAGGGTGATCAGCTTCGACGCCATGGCGCCAGATGCCAGCGTTGCCATGCCCCGCAGGGCGCGGCGCGTTATCGCATCGAGCGGAATACGGCGTTTCAATCTGATCAGTGGCATCGCTGCAAGTATCTCAGACAGGGCGGACGGCTTCGGCC
Source organism: Paracoccaceae bacterium (assembly GCA_007128865.1). Taxonomy (GTDB): domain Bacteria; phylum Pseudomonadota; class Alphaproteobacteria; order Rhodobacterales; family Rhodobacteraceae; genus Rhodobaculum. Next base: position 1,458 of record SKWP01000483.1, on the reverse strand, counting down.
GGCTTGCCGGCCGCCAACTCTGCAGGTACCTGCTGGTCGGCCAACGCGCGCGCCATTTCTGCGCGCACCGCCTCGGGCACCTCCTTCCTTGCCAAGGGTATGCGATTCAACACCGTGATTCCCGTCGACGCCCGCACCCCGAGTGCATGCTTGATCTGTGCACCTTTCCGGATCATCCTCGAGACCAGCATCGAGCGCGCCTGCCGTGCCTCATTGCGCACCGGAAACTCGGACCGGCCGTCATCCGAGACCCCGGCGAAGGCGAGCAGGCGCCGGTAGGCCGCGCCCGGATCCTCGCGCATGTCTTCGAGCCGCAGCACCAGCAGGTTTTCGAGCCGCACACGGCTTTGCAGACGCTCGATCATGCTGCGCAGCGAGCACACCTCACGATATTGCAGCACCGCGGGCTCCGATAGCCCACGCGGCAGCCCCTCCCCCTGCGCACGGCTTTCCTGTGCCGCCCAGGCCGCGCCGATATCCTTTAGCGGTTCGTGCATCTTGTAGCGGTTGTGGTAATAGAGCGAGATGGCCATCTGCACCGGGTCCCGGGTCATTGCGACGAATTTCGCGTCGGGATGCTCGTCGAGGATATTCGGCACCGCTGCGTCGGAATATAGATACCAGGTGGAGGCTTCGGCCAGCACCTTGGTGCGGGCATTCACCGCAAACAGGCTGTCGTATTCCTTCCGGTCCACAATGATCCGGTGCTTCATGTCGGTATTGTAGAAATGCGGCTCCTTGACCCGGGACATGGCGATTTCCGGATGCCCGGACAGCCAGAAGGCCAGCGATGTGGTCCCGCACTTCGGGGCTCCGACGATGAACAACCGGTTCGGCATCAGGACGTCTCCATTCCATCCAGGTCACGCAGGCAGGCACGATACCACACACCGAAGCTTGCAAGGCCGTCTGCACGCCGTCTCTGGGGAGTATATCCAGAACGACGAATGATGTCGCCGGCCTCTCATCGTCAACAGCGGATCGCGCAAGTGATTGATATTGCTGACACAAATTGGCGGCTGTGTGACGACATCAGGGGTAGTGCCCCTGGAAGTGGTGTAGTAGCTGACGTTCACCTGCTTCTTCAGAGCTGGTGTCGCTTGTTCATTGTGCGGCGATCATTTTAGCCGTGGCGATACCTTTGCACACGGCCGTCAGCTTTGCCACCGGCATGAGGCGGCGCGAGACGGCCCACTCGTCGTTCTGCTCCGGCATGAGCGCGCCGAAGAGTCGGATCACGGCCTCGCCGTTCGGGAAGATCCCGACCGGATTGGTGCGCCGCTTGATCTCCTTGTTGACGCGCTCCAGCTGGCTTGTAACCGGTATGTCATGCTTCGGGTGGACGTCCGGCCGGGTTCTCCAGGAATTGGCGTATGCTGCGAGCATCCGGGGCGGAGGCACCGGGAGCACGAAAGTGCGGGGAAGCCGATGCATACCATGAGCTGCGAGCTCGCGTTG
>SKWP01000373.1 GCA_007128865.1 Paracoccaceae bacterium | reverse complement strand
TCATCTATGTCGGCGCGATGCTGACATCTGCCGCCGGCGGCGTTGCGGTCCGCCGGTTCGGCCCCTGCCGGACAAGCCAGATCGCCCTTGGCCTTGTCCTTGCCGGCACCTTGCTGATCGCCAGTGGCCGGATACCGGCGCTGCTGGCGGGGTCGGTCCTGATGGGCCTGTCCTATGGTCTGACCAATCCGGCGGCATCGGAAATCCTGCTGCGGGTGGTTCCTCCGCACCGCAGAAACCTGCTCTTCTCGATCAAGCAGACGGGTGTGCCGCTGGGCGGCGTGCTTGTCAGCCTGCTGCTTCCGGCGCTTGCGCTGAAATTCGGCTGGCAGGCCGCCATGGCCGTTATCGGCGTTGCCGCAGCGATCCTGCTGGTGCTGCTGCAGCCGCTTCGCCACGACTGGGATGCGGGCCGTTCAGGCGGCGGGCGCCTGGGCCTGGCTGCGTTGCTTACCGGGCCGGCCTTGCTGTGGCGCGATCCGTTTCTGGGCCGCTTCGGGCTTGGCTGCTTCTTTCTGGGATTCGTGCAGCTCAGCCTTGCATCCCTTGTCGTGACCCTTCTGGTGCTGGAGATGGACTTCGGGCTTGCACAGGCCGGGGCGCTGGCTGCGATGATGCATGTTTCGGGGGCGATCGGGCGAATCGGCTGGGGTTTTCTGGCAGACCGGTTGCGCAGCGGTGGCCAGACCCTGCTGGTGATCGCAGCGGTCATGACCCTGGGCTTCACGGTTCTGCCGATGCTCGATGCCGACAGCCCGCGCGCCTTGGTCGCTGGCGTGCTTGTGGTGCTCGGGGCGACCGCGATGGGCTGGAACGGTGTCTTTCTGGCCGAAGTGGCACGGCGCAGCCCGCCGGGGCGCGTTGGCGACACCACCGGTGCAATCCTGTTTGCGGCATTCGGCGGTGTGGTGGTGGGGCCTTCGGTGATTGCTGCGGCGGTTTCGCTGACCGGCAGTCACAGCCAGGCATTCCTGATCTGTGCGATCGCTTCGGCGCTGGCGCTGGTCATGATCCTCAGAAGTTCAAGGCGCTGAGAGCGCCCCGCACCGGCGGGCTACACCCATTTCGCCAGCGGCGGCAGGCTCATCAGAACCGCGTCGGGGTCATGCCCGGTTTCCAGCCCGAACCGCGTGCCGCGGTCGTAGACCAGGTTGTATTCCGCATAAAGGCCGCGATGCACCAGCTGGATATCCTTGTCGGCGTCGCCCCAGACCTGTCCCCGGCGCCGTTCGACCAGCGGCACGAAGGCGGGCAGAAACGCGCGCCCGACATCCTGGGTAAAGGCAAAATCGGCCTCCCAGTCGCCGGTATTGTGGTCGTCAAAGAAAACCCCGCCGACCCCGCGGGCCCGCTTGCGGTGCGGGATGAAGAAATAGGTGTCCGCCCATGCCTTGAAGCGCGGATAGTATTCCGGGTCGTGGCGGTCGCATCGGGATTTCTGGACCGCGTGGAAATGCGCCGTGTCCTCGGCGTATTCGATGCAGGGGTTGAGATCCGATCCGCCGCCGAACCACCATGCATGCGGGGTCCAGAACATGCGGGTGTTCATGTGCACGGCCGGGACATGCGGATTGCGCATATGGGCGACCAGACTGATCCCCGAAGCCCAGAAGCGCGGGTCTTCGGCCATGCCGGGTACGCCGCGCGCGGCCATTGCGGCCTGCGCCCGCTCACCCAGCCGGCCATGAACGGCCGAGACATTGACGCCCACCTTCTCGAACACCCGGCCGCCGCGCATGACGCTCATCAACCCGCCGCCGGCATCGCCGCCATCATCGGCGCTGCGGCGGGTTTCGCGCATCTCGAACCGGCCGGCGGGGCGTTCGCTGTCCGGCCCGCTGGTATGGGAATTCTCCAGTGCCTCGAAGGCGGTGACGATCTCGTCCCGCAGCGTGCGGAACCATCCGGCCGCGCGGGCCTTGCGGGTGTCGAATTCCTCTGTCATCGGCAAATCTCCGTACCCGGTCTGGCCTGCACCCTGGAAGGCTCGTCAGGGGCGGTCGGCAAACGCGCGGCAGGCGCAGACCTGCCCAAACGCGGTCACCGGACCGACCCCTGCAAAGCTTTGGCGCGTTCCGAATAAGCCATCTTGCACGCAAGGAAAACCGTTCCCGATTGCGCGAGCGTTCCGAAACGCGGCGAGGCGTCCGAAGCCCGGGCGCCATGCGACCGAACCGGCCCGGTATCGGCCGCCTGCCTTCCTGGCCCGGAATCAAGGCGCGCAGCGCCGCCGGGCCGCGCCCGACCGCCCCGATCAGGCGGGCGCCCTGCAACGGTGCAAACCGTTGCGCCGTCGGATGTACTTGCCCGATAAAGTGCCAGGGTATCCACCTTGCCGCGCCCACCCGGCGGTCGGGCACCGCCCTGTGTTACGCTCTTTCGGTCAAGGTCCGCTCCGTCCCGGAATACAGGCCGCCATGCCTGTGGCGGGCCGCGCAAACCGGAACCACCCGAGACGCTGCCGCATGCTAGCGCGGCGCCGTCCGGATTGCACCCTTCTGCGGCGGCCCTTTGTAGCCCATGCCTTCCAGCGGTCGAAGGATACCGGCCACCAGCGACCGGAGCCAGCGGTGCGCGGCATCTGTCGTGAGGCGCCGGTGCCAGATCATCGAGATAATCGGCGGGTCGAGCGGGATCGGTGGCCGGAACAGATCAAAACCGCCGCGATCCAGCTTGCGCAGGGCCAGCGACAGGGGGACAAGGGCAATCAGATCGCTGCTGCGCACGATCTCGAAGACACCCTCGAACACCGGAACGCTGACCTCGACCCGCCGCGACAGTCCGGCCCGGGCAAGCGCGATATCGCCCAGGCCATGGAAACGCCCATCGGGCGAACACAGCACATGCCCAAGCGCGCAGAAACTTTCGAGCGGCAGAACCTGCCCCGCCCCGACACCGCGCAAGGCCGGATGCCCGCTGCGGGCAATGGCGGTGAACTCGGCCCTGAACAGCGGCTCATGGGCGATCCAGCGGGGAAAATCCCGCTGGGGAAGCAATGCGAGATCCACCTCGTGGCGGTTGATGGCAACGATGTAGTTGTCGGGAACCAGATCGACCAGTTGCAGCCGTACACCCGGCGCGGCATTCCGGACGCTTCCGACAAGCTCGGGCATGAGCATTGCGGCAAAGAAATCGGTGCCCGAGATGCGGAAATCGAACCGCGCCGCGGCCGGATCGAACTCTGCGGGGTTGCTGAACAGCACCTCAAGGGCATCCAGCGCCCGCCGAAGGTCGGGTTCGAGATCGAGCGCCCGGCTGGTCGGCGCCAGACCCTGCCCGTGCCGCACGAACAGCGGATCGCCCAGCATATGGCGCAACCGGCCCAGCGCTGCCGATACCGCGGGTTGCGACAGGCCGAGCCGCTGGCCGGCCCGCACGGTTGACCGTTCCTGCAAAAGCGCCTCGAGAACACGGAGGAGATTGAGATCCAGACGGAATAGATTGACCATGGTAATTTGGTATATCCGATCTATCGATTTAACAAATTCATTCGCCGCCCTCATGCTCGCCCGCACCAACCGAAAACAAGGAGGAACGGGGGAATGAGACATCTGGTGACAGGCGCCTGTGCGGCGGTCTTCGGGCTGGCGCAGGCTGCTGCCGCATCCGACCTCGGGCATCTGCCCATGCTGTCGGAGCTTTCGCCCGGGGCGGTCGCGATCAGCGAGCATGTTCCCGCCATGGGCGCCCATTACGCAGTGCCTTCAGACCTTCCCACCGGCCCGATCTGGTGCGTGATCGAGGGTCATGTGGTCTGCGTGGAATACATGTTCACCGCTGCCGCGCTGGCCGAGGGCAGGGACTGGAAGGGCCTTCCCCCCGGGGTCGAGACGCCGCCGATCACCCATATCGACATGGAGTACAAGCCGGACGGCATCGGCCCGTTTCAGGAACCGCTCTATCAGCTTCACATCTACTTCGTCGAAGCCGAGGAACTGGCGCAGCACGGAGGGCAGTCGATGCGGGATCTGCATGACCGTACCGCGCTGGTTGCCGGCGGCAGTTCCGGCATCGGCCGGGCTGTCGCCGGTCTGTTCGTCGCACGGGGCGCGCGGGTGATCCTTGGCGGGCGGTCGCCGGAGCGGCTCGAAAAGGCCGCCGAAGGGCTGGGTCATTCGGCGCAGACACTGGCCTTCGACATCGCCGATCCGGCACAGATTGACGCGGCGGTGGCCGGGTTGCCGGCGCAGGGCATCGACTGGCTGGTGATCACCGCCGCCGAACCTGTCCACGGCCCCTTTGCAAGCCAGCCGGTCGCCGAAGTCCGGACGCTGTTCGAAGCCAAGTTCTGGGGCGCCTACACGCTGTGCCGGGCGGCGCTGCCGGCGTTGCGCGATGGCGGCGCTATCGTGCTGGTTTCCGGGGTTCTCGGCCGGCGGCCGGGGCGCAATTGCGTCGGCCTTGGGGCGGCTTGCGCGGCGGTCGAGGGGTTGGCGCGCGGCCTCGCGCTGGAACTCGGGCCGCGGTTGCGCGTCAACTGCGTTGCTCCGGGCATGGTGCGCACCCAACTGCACGACCGTCACCCGCCCGAACGGCGCGATGCGATGTTTGCTGCCACCGGGGCGTCCCTGCCGGTTGGCCGGGTCGGGCGGCCGGGCGAAGTCGCGCAGGCCATCGTCATGGCCGCCACCAACGGCTACATGTCCGGCCATGTGCTGGATATCGACGGCGGTCACATGATCCGGCAGTTCGCCGTGCAGTGACCGCGCACCTGCCACGGCGGCATTGCCGCAGATTGCCCATGGCCGAAACGGCGCGAATCGCTATCATGGATGTCATGAATCGCGTCCTTCTCCCGCTTCTGCTGGCTTTCGGCCTTCCGGCCCATGCGTGGGAATTCACGCCGGTGCCGGTTTGCACCCTGAAACATGAAACCGATGCGGTTTCCGTGCGGGTGACCCATGATCCGCAGGCCGCAGAACCCTATGCCATCGAAATCACCCGGCCGCTGCCCTGGCCGTCAAGCGACGGCTTTGCGGTTCGCTTCGATGGCCCCCTGGGCATGACCATCACCACCGACAGGCACAGTCTTTCGAACGGCGGCACCACGCTGACAGTCACCGACCGGGGATTCGGCAATGTGCTGGACGGCATCGAATTCAACCGCACCGCAACGGCGATTGCGGGCGATGCCGCCGTAGCCATCCCGCTCGACGGTGCCGCAAGCCCGATGCAGGCGTTCCGGGCGTGTCTTCTGCCGGCCGCTGTTTGAGCGCCGTCGTTGCCTGACCGGGCGGCGGCGCATTGCAGCGCTACATGCCGGATTCCCTGATCGTCTGCATCGCCACATAGGTCGAGGTAGAGGCCACATGCGGCAGCGCCGAAATGCGTTCGGCCAGTACCTGGCGGTAGTCCTGGATGCCGGCGGTGCGCACCTTCAGCAGATAGTCGAAGCCGCCGGCGATCATGTGGCATTCCTCGACTTCCGGGATGGTCAGCACCGCCCGGTTGAATGCCTGCAGCGCCGCCTCGCGGGTGTCTGACAGCCGCACCTCGACAAAGGCGACATGGGCCAGCCCCATCCGGATCGGATCCAGAATGGCCCGATAGCCGCGAATGAAGCCTGCTGCCTCCAGCCGGCGCAGCCGAGTCTGTGTCGGGGATTTGGAAAGGCCGATGCGTCGGGCAAGCTCGACAACCGGCAGGCGGCCTTCGGTGGCCAGTACCCGCAGGATCGCGCGATCCTGCCGGTCAAGGGGTGCTAGATCATTTTGCATCGAGTCAATCCTGAATTCCGGTCATCATGCCTGCATGACAGCCCTGAAAAGGCAGAACGCCTGCTGCCGATGCGGCATCCTTCCGCGAACAGGAGCTGCATTCCATGACCGCCAATCCAGTGCTTTCTGCCGAAATCAGCCATGGGGCGCTTGCCCCCGAAGCGCCGCTGCTTGCCCGGCTGGTGAAAGACGCCGCGCTTGCCCGCGAAGACCGCAAGGCGATTGCCGAAGACGGCGCGCGGCTGGTGCGCGCGATCCGGAACAGCGCCCGCCCCGGCCTGATGGAGGTGTTCCTTGCCGAATACGGCCTGTCCACCGATGAAGGCATCGCACTGATGTGCCTGGCCGAGGCGCTGCTGCGGGTGCCCGATGCCGAGACCATGGACGCGCTGATCGATGACAAGATCGTACCATCGGACTGGGGCCGGCATCTGGGGCATTCGGCGTCGAGCCTGGTGAACGCCTCGACCTGGGCGCTGATGCTGACCGGCAAGGTGCTGGACGATGGCGCGCCCGGTATCGCGGGGCAACTGCGCGGCGCGATCCGTCGTCTGGGCGAGCCGGTGATCCGCCGCGCCGTGGGTCAGGCCATGCGCGAGATGGGCCGCCAGTTCGTGCTGGGCGAGACCATCACCGCCGCAATGAACCGGGCCGGCGCAATGGAGGCGCAGGGCTACAGCTACAGCTACGACATGCTGGGCGAGGCCGCGCGCACCGAGGCCGACGCCCGCCGCTATCATCTGGCCTATTCCGCGGCGATCACCGCCATCGCATCGCGGACCGGGGGCGCCGGCGACATCCGCACCAACCCCGGCATATCGGTCAAGCTTTCGGCGCTGCACCCGAGGTTCGAACTGCCGCAGCGGCGGCGCGTTCTGGACGCGCTGGTGCCCCGGCTGCGGGCGCTCGCCGGGCTGGCGCGGGCGGCAGGCATCGGGCTGAATGTCGACGCCGAGGAATCGGAGCGGCTGGAGTTGTCGCTCGAGGTCATCGCCGAAACGCTGCGCGATCCGTCGCTGGCCGGGTGGGACGGTTTTGGCGTTGTGGTGCAGGCCTACGGCCGGCGCGCCGGCGCGGTGATCGACTGGCTGCACGACACGGCCGAACGGCTGGACCGCAGGCTGATGGTGCGGCTGGTCAAGGGCGCCTATTGGGACACCGAGATCAAGCGTGCGCAGGTTCTGGGGCTGCCGGATTTCCCCGTGTTCACCCGCAAGGCCGCCACCGATGTCAGCTATATCGCCCTCGCACGGCGGCTTCTGGGCATGACCGGCCGGCTTTATCCGCAGTTTGCCACCCACAACGCCCACACGGCCGCGGCGATCCTGCACATGGCGCGACAGGCCGGCGTCGGGGCGCAGGACTACGAATTCCAGCGCCTGCACGGCATGGGCGAACGGCTGCATGCTATCCTGAAGGACGAGTCCGCGACGCGCTGCCGCATCTATGCCCCGGTCGGCGCGCACCGCGACCTGCTGGCCTATCTGGTGCGCCGGCTGCTCGAGAATGGCGCCAATTCGAGTTTCGTGAACCAGATCGTCGATGATGCCGTGGCCCCTGAGGTCGTGGCGGCATGCCCCTTTGCCGCGCTGGAGGCCGCCGGACCCGGCCCCAACCCGCTGCTGCCGCCGGGCACGGCGCTGTTTGCCCCGCGGCGCAATTCCGCCGGGTTCGACATCTCCGATACCGGCGATCTGGAACGGATCGAGGCGGCGCGCGCACCGTGGATGGATCATGTGTTCGAAGCCGCGCCGGTGCTGGCCACTTCGGACAAGCACCCAAGCGATCTGCTCACCTGCACCAACCCCGCGCGACCGACCGATGTGGTGGGCAGGTTGCGCAACGCCGATGCCGGCGCGGTGGATGCGGCCATGTCCGCCGCCCGGCCCTGGGATGCTCCGCCGGCCGAACGCGCGGCCGTGCTGCGCAAGGTTGCCGATCTCTACGAGGCCGAATTCGGCCCGATCTTTGCCCTGCTGGCCCGCGAAGCCGGCAAGACCCTGCCCGATGCCATCGCCGAGCTGCGCGAGGCGGTGGATTTCCTGCGCTACTATGCCGACGGTGCCGAAACGCTCGACCGCCCGGCGCGCGGGGTCCTTGCCTGCATCTCGCCCTGGAACTTTCCGCTGGCGATCTTTACCGGACAGGTCGCCGCGGCGCTGGCGGCCGGAAACGCGGTGCTGGCAAAACCGGCCGAACAGACGCCACTGATTGCCGCGCTGGCGGTGGGGCTGATGCACCGGGCCGGGGTGCCGCGCGCGGCGTTGCAGTTCCTGCCCGGCGACGGGGCCACCGTAGGCGCACGGATCACCGCCGCGCCGGGGCTGGCCGGGGTGGCCTTCACCGGGTCTACCGAGACCGCGCGGATCATCCGCAGGGCGCTGGCCGAGAACGCGCCCGATGCGGTGCTGATCGCCGAAACCGGCGGGCTGAACGCGATGATCGTCGATTCAACCGCCCTGCCGGAACAGGCGGTGCGCGACATCATCATTTCGGCCTTTCAGTCCGCCGGGCAGCGCTGTTCGGCCCTGCGTTGCCTTTACGTGCAGCAGGATGTGGCCGATGGCATGCGCGAAATGCTGTTCGGGGCAATGGACGAACTGGCGCTGGGCGATCCGGCCGAGCTTGCCACCGATGTCGGCCCGGTGATCGACGCCGCCGCCGCCGCCGATATCCGCGCCTATCTGGCAGAAGCCCGTGCCGAGGGGCGGCTGGTGAAGGAAATGTCCGCACCGCCCGAGGGCCATTTCATCGGCCCCGCCGTGGTTGCCGTGAACGGCATTGCCGATCTGCAACGCGAGGTTTTCGGCCCGGTGCTGCACCTTGCCACCTTCCGCGCCGGCGAGATCGACAGCGTGATCGATGCCATAAATGCCACCGGCTATGGCCTGACCTTCGGGCTGCACACGCGCATCGATGACCGGGTGCAGCAGATCGTCGAACGCATCCGCGCCGGCAACATCTATGTCAACCGCAACCAGATCGGTGCGGTCGTCGGCAGCCAGCCTTTCGGCGGCGAGGGGCTTTCCGGCACCGGCCCCAAGGCCGGCGGGCCGCATTACCTCGACCGTTTCGCCTGCCACGACAGGCCGGAAGCCACGCTCTGGCCCGATGCGGCCGATCCCGGTGCGGTGCAGCTGGCGCTCGGCCGGGCCAAGGCAGCGGTCGCCCCGGTCGCGGTCAGCGATCTGCCCGGACCGACGGGCGAATCCAACCGGCTTTCGCTGTTTCCGAGGGCGCCTGTGCTGTGCCTGGGGCCCGGAGCCGCGGCCGCGGCCGCTCAGGCCGAGAGCGTGCGTCAGGCAGGCGGCGTTGCGGTTGTATGCGAAGGCCGGATCGACCCCGGCGCCCTGGCCCGGCTGAAGGGGTTTTCCGCGGCGGTCTGGTGGGGCGACCCGGCCGGCGCGCGCGCGCTTCAGCAGGTACTGGCCGAACGCGAAGGGCCGATCCTACCCCTGATCCGTGAGCGTCCCGACGCTGGCTGGGTGCTGGTGGAGCGTCACGTCTGCATCGACACGACTGCTGCCGGCGGCAACGCGCAACTGCTCGCGGCAGCCGCCGAGCCATGATGCCGACCCGGGCTGCCGTTGCCGGCGTTCGGCATCCAGCAGCACGCGCATAGGTAAACTGCCATGGCGAATCGGGGGGAAGGGCGACGCTTTGCCAATCGCGCATCCGCCGGGGCCCGGGCGCCTGTTTCGGCAGTGGCCGGGGGCAGCGGTACGGGTAAATTGCCGGCAACCGGCCCGGCCGAAATTTCCTTCCCCGGCAAGAAATAGGACCGCGTTCCCGTCGCTGATGCACCGGCAGGGAAAAGGCAGCGTAGCATCGCCGCGGCAGGGAACGATGGTCCGGAAATCCGATGCTTTCCGGGAAGCTGTCTTGGAGAAACCGGAATGACCGGGCTTAACCGCGGATGATTTTCCGTTATCTGGGGGGCTGAAACTCAGGTCGGAGGTCATGATGCGCCCGCTTGCCCTATCTGTTCCCCTTGCAGCCACGCTGTTTGCCGGGGTGTGTTCGGCAGCACTATCCGCGCCCGATGGCTGGAAGCCGCTGCTGGAGCCGGAAGAGCTGTTCGCGCTTCTCGAAGCCGACAGCGGAATTCGTGTCGTCCATGTCAGCGGCAATTTCGAGGCCGGGCATATCCCCGGCTCGGTGCATGCGCCCTATGCGTCGTGGCGCGGCCCGCCGCGGAATCCGGGCGCCTTGCGCAGTCCCGAGGCGTTCGGCGAACTGGTGCGCAGCCTTGGGATCGCGGCCGATACCCCGGTCGTGGTTGTCCATTCCGGCGCCAACGCGACCGACATGGGAACGGCAGCGCGCGTGTACTGGACGCTGCGATCGCTGGGTCTGGAAGATCTGGCCCTTGTCAACGGCGGCTTTGCTGCCTGGGTTGCGGCCGATCTGCCGGTCAGCACCGAGCCCGTTTCGGTGACGCCTTCGGATTTCGTTGCCCAGTGGAGCGAAAACTGGCGGGTCAGCACCGACGAGATCGAGGCGCTGGTCGACTCCGGCGGGGCGAGCCTCGTGGATGCGCGCCCGCAGAACTTCTTTGAAGGTCGCTTCTGGACCATCGCGCGGCCAGGGACGATCCCCGGCGCCACGAACCTGACCTTCGAAGACTGGTTCGAAGGCTCGCGCATGCGCACGGCGCAGGAAGTGACCGAAATCGCGGCGGCCCGTGGCCATGAAGCATCGCTGACGGTTTCCTTCTGCAATACCGGGCATTGGGCTGCAATCAACTGGTTTGCCCTGAGCGAGGTCGCCGGCGTTCCGAACACGCGCCTCTATGCCGAAAGCATGGCGGAATGGACGGCCGCCGGCCGCCCGCTCGACAATGCGCCTTTCCGCATCACGGTCTACTGGAAGCAGACGCGGGACTGGATCGAGGGGATCTTCTGAGATGCTGACAAGACGATTGACACTTCTGGCCGCGGGGCTTGCGCTCGTTGCGGCCACATTCTCCTGGGCCGGTCCCCGCGCTGCCTTTCTTGTGGCCATCGGGCTGGGGTTCGGGCTGGTTCTGGAAGGTCTGCGGTTCGGGTTCGCCGGACCGTGGCGCACGGTCGTCGCCGAACGGGATGCCCGCGGCCTGGTCGCACAGTTGCTTGCCATCGGCGCCACGGCGGCGGTGGCGCTGCCCTTGCTGGCCGCAGCGCCGGGTGAGCTTGCCGGTGCCCATGCGCCGGTCGGTTTTGCCATGATCCTTGGTGCCTTTGTCTTCGGCATGGCGATGCAGGTGGTCATGGGTTGCGGTTCGGGTACGCTGGTGAATGCGGGCAGCGGCAATCTCGTCGGGCTGGTTGCGCTTCTCGGGTTCATCGCAGGCAGCTTTGCGGGCACGCTTCACCTTGATTTCTGGACCGGTCTGGGCACGCTGCCGGTGATCACGGTTCAGGGGGTGGCTGGCGACGGCGGCGGTCTGCTGCTGACACTCGCGGCGCTGGGGCTGATCGGTTATGCGGCCGCAAGCCGGGCCGATCCCGGCAAACGGCTGCCGCCATTGCGGCTGTGGGTGGCAGCGGGGCTGATCGCTGCGCTGGCGCTGCTTAACCTGGTGGTTGCCGGCCAGCCGTGGGGTATCGTTTACGGGCTTGGGCTCTGGGGTGCCAAGGTCGCCGAGGCCGGCGGCGCCGACCTGGCGGCAACCGCCTATTGGGCGAGTGCGGCCAATGCGGAGCGCCTGTCTGCAAGCCTGCTGACAGATGTGACATCGCTGACCAATATCGGCCTGATCTTCGGGGCGTTCCTGGCCATGCGGTGGCGCCGGTCACCCGATGCGCCGGCCGCAGCGCTGACGGCTTCAAGCTGGGCGTTTGTCCTGCTGGCCGGCATCATCCTGGGGTATTCGGCCCGCATGGCCTTCGGTTGCAATGTCGGCGCCTTCTTCAGCGGCATCTCGACCGGAAGCCTTCACGGCTGGGTCTGGTTTGCGGCCGCTTTCGGCGGTTCGTTGCTGGGGCTGCGGCTGCGTGGGCTCGTACTGGTGCCACGCCGCCCGGCGCAGGTGGAGGGCGTCGCATGAACACCCCGACCGCACCCGCGCGGCCGAAGATCGGCCTGGTCGCCCTGGCGCTGATCGCGGCGATCGTTTCGCTTGACCTGCTGCGCGCAGACCCCGTCGACCCGTTTTCGGTGCCGCCGCCATCGGCGCTTGGATCAGGGCAGGCCCCGTCCGGGGCGCATTGTTCGGCCGGGTAGGGCAGGCCCGCCAGCCCGCGCGGGGGGCATGCCATTGGCATGACCCCACCCGTGCGGGGCTGATCTGGTGGCCGGGCGCCGGCGCCCTGCGTCCCTGTGCGATCGGATGCGGGGAACCGGCAGGAGCCGTGAAACAGGGTTCGATTCAGCCCTTCACGCGTTTCATGCCGGGGTCATGCAGCGGCCCCAGATGCAGCCGTGCCGGTACCCGTTCGGTGGCCACTTCGAGTTCGTAATCGCCCGACAGCAGGTAATCCCTGTCGACCCCGCCGGGATCTCGGACATAGCCGTAACCGATCGGCCGGCCGATGCTGTGCCCGAACCCGCCCGATGAAAGCCAGCCGGCGCGGCGGCCGTTGCGATAGATCGTCTCGCGGCCCAGCAGCACCACCGCCGGGTCGTCGACGGTGAAGCCCGCCAGCCGCTTCTGCACACCGCCGGCCAGCTGCGCGGCGATGGCCTCGCGCCCCAGGAAGGGGATGTCGGATTTCATCTTCACCGCCCAGGCCAGCCCTGCCTCGACCGGGGTATGGTCAGGCCCGATGTCGGCGCCCCAGGCGCGGTAGCCCTTTTCCAGCCGCAGGGTCTCGATGGCGCGGTAGCCGGCGTTGCGCAGCCCGTGCGGGTGGCCGGCCTCCTGCAGGGCCTCGAACACGGTGACGGCGCATTCGGTGGGGATGTGCAATTCCCAGCCCAGTTCGCCGACATAGGTCACCCGCAGCGCCAGCACCGGACAGCCGGCAACGATGATCCGCCGTGCCGCGCCGAAGGGCAGGGCGGCGTCCGAGACGTCGTCCTCGGCCACCGCCTGCAGGATGTCGCGCGCCCGCGGCCCCATCAGCGACAGTACCGCATGCGCCCCGGTCACATCGGCCAGTTGCACCCGGGCTCCGGCGGGGATGTTGCGGCGGATCCAGTCCATGTCATGGGTGGCAAAGCCGGTGCCGGTGACGATGTAGAAGGCATCGCGCGACAGCCGCGCCACGGTCAGGTCGCATTCGATACCGCCCTTGGCGTTCAGCATCTGGGTATAGACCAGACGCCCCGGTTCGCGGTCGATGTTGCCGGCGCAGATCCAGTTCAGCGCTGCGACGGCGTCCGGGCCGGTGACCATGAACTTGGCAAAGGACGACTGGTCGAACAGCACCGCGGCCTCGCGGCAGGCGCGGTGTTCGCGGGCGACCGCGTCGAACCAGCCGGGCCGGCCAAAGCTGTAGCGGTCCTGCGGGGTTTCGCCGGCGGCGGTGTCGGCGAACCAGTTCGGCCGCTCCCAGCCCATCTTTTCGCCGAAGCATGCGCCCTGATCGCGCAGCAGATGATACAGGGGAGAGCGACGCAGGGGCCGGCCGCTGGAATGCTCCTCGTTTGGCCAGGCGATGGTGTAGTGCTTGCCGTAGGCTTCCAGGGTGCGCGCCCGCACCCATCCGGTGGACCGGTGCGCGGCGCCGAAGCGGCGAATGTCGACCGGCCACAGGTCGAACGGCGGCGCGCCGTTGACCACCCATTCCGCCAGCGCCATCCCGGCGCCGCCGCCCGAGGCGATGCCGAAGGCGTTGAAGCCTGCGCCGACGAAGAATCCGGGCTGTTCCGGCGACTCGCCCAGGATGAAGTTGCCGTCGGGGGTGAAGCTTTCGGGTCCGTTCAGCAACTGCTTGATGCCGGCATTCTCCAGCGCCGGGACCCGGCCTACGGCCAGCCCCATGAACTGCTCGAACTGCTCGAAATTCGATGACAAAAGCGAGAAGTGGAAGCCTTCGGGAATGCCGCCCACCGCCCAGGGGATGGGGTTCGGCTCGTAGCCGCCCATCACCAGCCCGCCGACCTCTTCCTTGTAATAGGTCAGCCGGTCGGGGTCGCGCAGGGTCGGCAGGTTCGGGGTCACGCCGGGGAAGGCTTCGGTGATCATGTACTGATGCTCGACCGACACCAGCGGCACGTTGACACCGATCTGCGCGGCAAGGGCGCGGGTCCACTGCCCGGCGCAGGCGATGACGATGCCGCAGGCAATGATGCCCTGCGGCGTTTCCACCCCGGTGATGCGGCCATCCTCGACAATGATACGGGTGACGGGCGTGTCTTCGACGATGCGCACACCGCTCTGCCTTGCGCCGCGCGCCAGGCTCTGGGTGATGTCGGAAGGGTTGGCCTGCCCGTCGGTGGGCAGCCAGGCCGCGCCGATGACGTCGTCGACCTGCATCAGCGGCCACAGGTCCTGCGCCTCGCGCGGGGTCAGCAGGTGCATTTCCAGCCCGAAGGAATGCGCGGTCGTCGCCTGCCTCCGCACCTCCACCCAGCGTTCGGGGGTGCAGGCCAGCCGCAGCCCGCCGTTCATCTTCCAGCCCGAGGCGATGCCGGTCTCCTGCTCCAGCCGGTCATACAGAGCGACCGAATAGCCCAGAAGCTGGGTTATGTTGGCGTTGCTTCGCAACTGCCCCACCAGGCCCGCGGCGTGAAAGGTGCTGCCCGAGGTCAGCTTGTGGCGTTCCAGCAGGACGGTGTCGGTCCAACCCAGCTTGCCCAGGTGATAGGCGGTTGAACAGCCAACGATGCCGCCGCCGATGATCACGGCGCGGGCGGATTTGGGGAATTCGGACATGCGGGCCTCAGCTCTGGGTGAAGTCGGAAAGGGCGGCACGGAAGCCGGCCAGGTTGCTGGCGGTGTAGGCGGCAAAGTCGAAGTCGAGTTCGGAATGCATCTCGGAAATCATGCTCCACAGCGTCTCGCGCAGGGCGGCGGCGCATTTCATTGCCGCCAGCCGCCGGCGCAGCGCGTCGTCGCAGGGCCGGTCGTGGTAGAGTTCCAGCATCCGGGTTTCGGCCTCGGTGGACAGCCCGTTATTGGCGGCAAGCCCGCCGAGGTCGAACAGCGGGCTGCCCCAGCCGGCATAGTCCCAGTCGATCAGCCACAGCCGCGCGCCGTCGTCGATGAAATTGGCCGCCAGCAGGTCGTTGTGGCAAAACGCCATGTCAATCGGCCCGACGGCGGTTTCCAGCCCCTCGGCCGCGCGCAGCAGGTCCGGCATCAGCCCGGCGTGGGGGCTGGCCTCGGCCACCAGCCGGGCGGCATAGTCGCGGATGACGTGAAACACCCAGAAGGCCAGCGTCGGGCCGCGCAGGTGGCGGGGCAACTCGCGGTGTGCCTGCGCCACCAGCCGCACCACGCGGTCCAGCATCGCGGGGGCGCGGATATCCTCTGCCGTCAGCGTCCTTCCCTCGATGCAGTCGATCACCAGAACGCCGGGCGCGTGGTAGAGCACCGCAGGCGAAACCCCGGCCGCATGCGCCGCCTGCGAGGCGGCCAGTTCATTGAAGCGCATCACCTGATGCACGGGGATGTCGGCGCCGACCCGCACCACCACCCTGCGCGCCCCGTCGCGGACAACGAAATTGACGTTGGTGATGCCGCCGGCCAGCGGTACGGGTTCCACCGGGCCGGACCAGATCGGCAGGTTGCGGGCCGTGTCGATGGCAGATGGTGTCATGTCCTGCTTTCCGGCGGCCCCGGCATGCGGGTGGAGGAAACCGCACAATGGGCCGCTGCCTGTCGCCGATGGCATTGGCCCAAGCCAGCGCGCCACGACGCAAGACACATGCCTCGCCGTCTGCTGACCGGAACCGCAATCAGAATGGCGTCAGGCGTGACCATCGAACCGCATGCCTGCCCTGAAACCGGTAAACACCGAATGCGGCCACCCGCAGGGCACGCGCCAGCATGGACTTGTCATTCGATTCGGCAGCAGCAGTGCCCGAGGGTTCAAGCCATACCCCTGCCACCGGCCCGGCAGGGCAACTGCCCCTTCCCGACCCGGCGGGTGCTGCGGGGCGCACGAACCGACCGTCATCGCGGGCCCAAACCCGTGTCCGCCGCACCCTGCCGAGAAATGAGCCGACATCACATCCACACCCTGCCCGCGCCAGTTATGCGTTCAGTGTCATGTGGGCGTCAATGGTGGCCTTTTTCATCCTTGCTGCGGCCTGATCGCCCGCCTTGCGCTGTGCCAGTCTGCGTGTTCAACACCGCTCTGCACGGCCTGCGATGCGGGGATGCCGCCGGTCAGGGGCGCTTTGGGCCAAGACGCTCATGCGCGTGAGCGGCGATGCGTTCGAGCATCGGCAGCAGCTCTGCCGGAGGGCTGTCAGCGCCGGATACCCAAGCGTAGAGGTCCTGATCATTCTGCGCCAGGACCGCCTCGAAAGCGTCCAGTTCCGCCGCCAACATGGCATCGAGCCGCGCATCGGCAAAGGGGCCGAGGATCAGGTCCATTTCCCTTGTGCCGCGCCGCCAGGCCCGCATCCGCAGCCGGCGCAGGCGCGCCTGAGGCGACACATCGCCACGGCTTTCACCGGGAACCCCTGCAACACCGGCGGACATCAGGAAGCCACCTTGAGCAGGGTTCGCAGGCGCTTTTCAATCCGTCCGGTGCGTTCGGCCAGCGCCGCGATTTCTCCGCGCATCTGGCGCAGTTCGGTCAGCAGCGCCCTGGCGTCGGTGTCGAGCCCGCCGGAGTCGGGTGGCCCGTCGAGCCCGTCGCCC
>SKWP01000035.1 GCA_007128865.1 Paracoccaceae bacterium | reverse complement strand
GCCGTGATCGCCGCCGGCGGCACCGGCGGGCACATGTTTCCTGCCCAGGCGCTGGCCGAGGAACTGCTGGCGCGCGGCTGGCAGGTGGTGCTTTCGACCGATGCGCGGGGCGCGCGCTATGCCGGCGGTTTTCCGCCCGCCGTGCAGGTGCAACGCATGGCTTCCGCCACCTTCGCCCGCGGCGGGGTTCTGGCCCGGCTGGCAGTGCCGTTGCGGATTGCCGGCGGCACGGTTGCCGCGGTCTTCGGCATGCTGCGCCGGCGCCCGGATGTGGTGGTTGGCTTTGGGGGCTATCCGGCGATTCCGGCGCTGGCAGCGGCATGGCTGCTGCGGCTGCCACGGCTGGTTCACGAACAGAACGGCGTTCTGGGGCAGGTCAACGGGCTGTTTGCGCGCCGCGTCGCGGCGGTGGCCTGCGGAACATGGCCCACGGCGCTGCCGGCCGGCGCGCGGGCGGTGCATACCGGAAACCCGGTGCGGGCTGCGGTGCGGACACGGGCCGGCGCGCCCTATATCCCGCCGGGCAATTACCCGATGACACTGGTGGCCATCGGCGGCAGCCAGGGGGCGCGGGTGATATCGGATGTCCTGCCGGCCGCCATCGCCCTGCTGCCCGAAGGGCTGCGCAGCCGCCTGCGGGTTGCCCATCAGGCCCGGCCCGAGGACATGGCCCGGGCCGCGGCCGCCTATGACGCCGCCGGTGTCACGGCCGAGCTTGCCCCGTTCTTCGACGACATTCCGCGGCGGTTTTCGGAGGCGCAACTGGTGATTTCGCGGGCCGGTGCATCAAGCGTTGCCGATCTGGCGGTGATCGGTCGCCCCGCAATCCTGATACCCCTGGCAGCGGCCCTTCGCGACGAACAGACGGCCAACGCCCGCAGCCTTGTGGATGCCGGAGCGGCGGTGCTGATCCCCGAAAGCCGGCTTGACCCTGCGACGCTGGCCGAGCACATCGCGGCGATTCTGGGCGACCCCGCGGCGGCGATGGCAATGGCACGCGCGGCATTGTCAAGGGGGCGCCCGCAGGCAGCGCAGGCGCTGGCCGACCTGGCGGAGGCCATCGCCGGCGGCCTTGACCCGGAGGCGCGCGAACCACAACAGGAGAATGCGCAATGAGCGCGGCAACCAAGCTTCCCGGCGAACTCGGCGCGATCCATTTCATCGGCATCGGCGGAATCGGCATGTCGGGTATTGCCGAGGTTCTGATGACCCACGGCTATACCGTGCAGGGCTCGGACCAGAAGGCCAGCCCGATCACCGAACGGCTGGAGGCGCTGGGCGCATCGGTGATGATCGGCCAGCGCCCCGACAATCTGGGCGCAGCCGAGGTGGTGGTGGTGTCATCGGCGATCCGGCCCGACAACCCCGAGCTTGCCGAGGCCCGCCGGCGCGGCCTGCCGGTGGTGCGCCGGGCCGAGATGCTGGCCGAACTCATGCGGCTGCGTTCGAACGTCGCCGTGGCCGGCACCCACGGCAAGACCACGACCACCACGCTGGTGGCCACGCTGCTGGATCGGGGCGGATTCGACCCGACGGTGATCAACGGCGGCATCATCCATGCCTATGGCTCGAACGCCCGCGCCGGGGCCGGCGAATGGATGGTGGTCGAGGCCGACGAAAGCGACGGCAGCTTCAACCGCCTGCCCGCCACGATTGCGGTGGTGACGAATATCGATCCTGAACATATGGAACATTGGGGCAGCTTTGACGCGCTGCGAAAGGGGTTTTTCGATTTCGTTTCGAACATTCCCTTTTATGGCATCGCGGTCTGCTGCACCGATCATCCGGAGGTTCAGGCCCTGGTGGGCCGGCTGACCGACAGGCGCGTTGTCACCTTCGGGTTCAATGCACAGGCCGATGTGCGGGCGGCCAACATGCGCCACGAGGGCGGGAAGGCGCGGTTTGACATCGCGCTGCAGGCCGAAGGCGATGTGATCGCCGACTGTACCCTGCCGATGCCCGGCGACCACAATGTATCGAATGCGCTGGCGGCGGTGGCGGTGGCCCGGCATCTGGGCATGCGCAAGGCCGAGATCCGCGCGGCGCTGGCCGGATTCGGCGGGGTGAACCGGCGCTTTACCAGGGTCGGCGAAGCGCATGGCATCACCGTGATCGACGATTACGGCCATCATCCGGTGGAAATCGCCGCCGTGCTGCGGGCGGCGCGGCAGGCGCAGGGTACAGGCGGCGGGCGGGTCATTGCCGTGCATCAGCCGCACCGCTACACGCGCCTTTCGTCGCTCTTCGAAGACTTCTGCGCCTGTTTCAACGAAGCCGATGCGGTGGGCATCGGACAGGTCTATGCCGCCGGCGAGACCCCGATTCCCGGCGCCAGCCGGGATGATCTGGTTGCCGGGCTGATCGCCCATGGCCATCGCAACGTCCGGGCGCTGGACGACGAAGACAGCTTGCTTGACCTCGTCCTTGCCGAGGCGCGGGCGGGCGACATGGTCATCTGTCTTGGTGCGGGCACCATTTCGGCCTGGGCGCGGTCCCTGCCGGGGCGTATCGCCGCCGCACGGGACCGGCCATCTGCCGGCAGTGGCGCGGCATGAGCGTTTCGCTGATCCTTGCCTGCCTGTGGGTTCTGGTTGCCACGGCCATCGCACTCATGCCGCGCCGATTTCATGTACCCGGCGCGGCCGTGCTGACGGTCGCAGCCATTCCCCTGCTGGGATATGTGACATGGCAGCATGGTGCGCTGGTCGGGGTACTGGCGCTGGCCGGGGCGGCATCGATCCTGCGCTGGCCACTTCGCCACCTGTTCTTGCGCCTGCAAAGGCTGGCCGGGCGTCAGGGCTGAGGCAAAGGCGCTTGGTATCTGTTTGGTGTGGGTTCGGTGCCCGTCAGCGCCGGAAACCCGCCAGGGCCAAGACGATTCAGGATGCAAACCGGCATCATCCCGGATCCGGTGGGCGGATCATCTGTCGGCTTGCACCCTTGTCTTTCCAAATCACCAAACGGAGCCGGCATGACAACTCGGCGGCATCCGGCATCGGATGATGTGAACGGGCCCGCCGGGAATTCCGACGGGCCCGAATGCCGTTTCCGGAACCGGCCGCGGCCGGAGCGGTTCACTCTGCCGGCACTACGGCGCTGCGTTCGACCCGCCCGAAGTGGCGCCGGTTGAGGTGCAGCACCAGCCAGACCATGGCCGCCTGCGACGCCAGCGCAACCGCGGTCAGCGCCCAGAATGCCGCCCCGAACTTCTCGACCAGCCCGGCCGCGACAAGGCCGTTGTTGATCCAGAAGTGCAGCATCACCGCAAGGCCGACACCGGGGCAGACCAGCGCATAGGAGCCCGCCGAGTTTTCCGATCCGAACAGGAACCGCCTGGCATAGCCCTGGCGCGCCAGGATGGTCAGGCCGAACAGCAGGAACAGAACCTGGATCGAGACGAACTGCGTCAGCGTCATCAGGCTTTCGCCGGGTGCGGAATGTGCGCCGAAATGCACGCCCAGCCCGTGGCCCTGCCGCAGCGTCAGGATGCCCAGAACGGTGACCAGCGGCACCACGATCATCAGCGTCGGCGCGGTTTCCGGATTGGCGCCGTTTTCCATCATCGAACGGATCCCCAGCACCAGCGCCACCAGCGCCACCGCCGTGGCCGCGACCAGAAAGAAGCTGGACAGCACCAGCGCCGTGCCGGCAATCGCAACGTTGTGGCTGAGCGCTGCCGGTGCGGCCATGCCGACACCGGTCATGGCAAAGGCGAAGGCGGGCAGCATCTGGCCGAAGGAATTGTTGGCGGCACAGTTGAAACCGCCTTCGGTCAGAACCCGGCCGATGAACCGCCCCATGATCCGCAGCGCCAGCACGCCCACGGCCAGAAACGCCAGCAAGGCGACCGGGAACAGGTATTCGACCACCCCCCACAGGCCGGGGACGAACACCAGGCCAAGGATGAAGCCGACATTGATGGCCATGGCCAGCGCCAGCGGCAGGGTCATCAGCTGGCTTTCGGCGTTGCCCCGCGAAAACCCGGCAAAGGCAGGGCCACGCTTCCACGCGGCCAGGGCGCCGAGGTTCCAGATCAGCGAACGATAGGCGATGAAGGCAAAGACCGCGATGCCAGCCACGGCCAGGGCAATCATCGCCTGCATGGCCGTGCCGCCGGCGGCCCAGGCGGCGGCGATATCCTCGAACACCGGGACCGGCTGGTCAGGGTGGGGAACCCAGAACATCAGCCACATGAAAAACGAAACCGCCACACCACCGGCACCGACCGAGGCGAGAAAGTAGAGCGGGCTGTAGGTATCCGCAGGGCGCTGCGGAAGGGTGACTTCGGACATGGGAGCCTCCTCATATTCAAACATTGAAATTCAAATATCTGAATGTGAGGTGCGATGCAACCGGGGCGGAATGTCGCAGGGCTCAGCGGCGCGCAAAGGCGGCGCGCAGCTCGGGGATCCGGAAGGCGCCTATTGCCAGCCCCAGCGCCCCATAGGCGCCGAGGCCCAGGGCCACCAGCAGCCCGAGCGCCAGCCACCGAAGCCCGGAAACCGCCAGAAGCGGCGCCAGAAGCGGCGCGACCACAAGCAGAACCGCGCCCATGCCCAGTGCGGCAAGGGCGATGCGCGGCAGCCTGGATCGCAGCCGTTCATCGGTGCGCGACGCGTCACCCATCCCCCGCGATCCCGCCCACAACTGCCAGACCATCGCCCAGCCTGCCACGGTGGTGCCGATGGCCGCGGCGATATAGCCGATGAACGGCGCAAGCCCCACCGCCAGCACCGCGTTGACAGCCATCGCCCACAGCGCAAAGCGCAGCGGGCTGCGGGTGTCCTCGCGCGCGAAATAGAGCGGCTGCAGAACCTTCTGCAGCACAAAGGCCGGCAGGCCCAGCCCGTAGACCGCGACCGCCAGCGCCGTGGCCGCGGTATCGGCCGGGCCGAAGGCGCCGCGCTGGAACAGCACCGCAACCAGCGGCTCGGCGATGACAACCAGCGCCACCGCCGCCGGCACCGTCAGCGCCAGCGCGAATTCGGCCGCGCGGTTGAAGGATTGCCGCCCGCCCACGGTATCTTCGGCCCGCAGCCGTCGCGCCAGATCGGGCAGCAGCACAACCCCGATGGCGATGCCAACGACGCCCAGCGGCAACTGGTACAGCCGGTCCGCATAGGACAGCCAGGCAATGGCACCGTCAAAGAAGCTGGCGACCTGCCGGCCCACGATCAGGTTGACCTGCACCACCCCCCCGGCCAGCATCGCCGGCGCCGCGATCACCGCCAGACGGCGCATTTCGGGCGTGATCCGCGGGCGGCGCGGCAGCAGCCGGAAGCCTGCCCGAGACGCTGCCACCCAGACCAGCGCGAACTGCGCCACGCCGGCCACCGGCACCGCCCAGGCCAGCGCATCGCCCATCGGCCAGCCCATCAGCCCGGCCAGCAGCATTGCGCCGATGAACAGCACGTTCAGCAGCACCGGCGCCGCGGCCGCCGCCGTGAACCGCCCCAGCGTGTTCAGCACCCCCGACAGCAGCGCGGCCAGCGAGATGAACAGGATGTAGGGAAAGGCGATGCGGCCGAACCAGACCGCCATGTCAAAGCGTTCGTCCGACAGGAATCCGCCCGCCAGCCCCAGGATCAGCCAGGGCATGGCCAGCTGCGCCAGCAGCGTCACCACGATCAGCAGCGCCGCCAGCGCCGAAAACGCATCGCGCGCAAAGCCATGGGCATCGCCGCCGCCTTCGAGCTTTTTCGCAAACAGCGGAATGAACGCCATGTTGAAGGCGCCTTCGGCAAAGAAGCGGCGGAACATGTTGGGCAGCGAAAAGGCGATCAGGAAGGCCTGCGCGGCGGGCCCCGCACCCAGCGTCGCGGCGATCATCACATCGCGCAGGAACCCCAGAAGCCGGCTGCCGAGCGTCCAGCCGCCAACGGTCGCAAACCCCCGGAACAGGCGGATCGGTGTCACCGCGGCGCCCCGGTAACCGGCGCCGCCGGGCCGCACCCGTCGCGCCGGCCGGTCATGCGCTGCCCGCCCGCTGGGCGCCGGCCTCGATGGCAGCCCGCAGCTTGCGTTCAAGTGCCTCCTGACGGCTGCGGGCATGCAGCTTCAGCCCGAACATGTCCTTGACGTAAAAGGCATCGACGACCTGCACGCCATAGGTGGCGATGACCGCGCTGGCGATCTGGATATTGCTGGCGGCCAGTGTGCGGGTCAGATCATACAGCAGGCCCGGCCGGTCGCGCGTGTCGACCTCGATGATGGTGTAGATGTCGGAGCCGTCGTTGTCGAAGGTGATGGTCGTGGGAACGCGAAATGGGCGTTCGCGCTTCTTGACCTTGTCGCGGTCCTTCAGCGCCTCGGCCGCCACGACCTCTCCGGCAAAGGTGCGTTCGATCATGCGGCGCAGCCGCGGCAGGCGATCGGCCTCATAGGGGTGGCCTTCGGCGTCCTGGATCCAGAACACGGCGGTGGCATAGCCATCCTTGGAGGTATAGGTCCGCGCATCGCGCACATTGGCACCGACCAGTGCAAGGGCCCCTGCCAGCCGCGAGAATATGCCGGGATGATCGGCAAGCGCGAAACAGGCGCGGGTGGCGTCGCGGTCGTCATCGGGATGCAGGTCGATGCGGATTTCGGCATCGCCGATGTCGCGCAGCAGCCGGGCAAAGACCACATGGCTTTCGGTGGAAAGCCCCTGCCAGTACGGGCCGTAATGGCGCTGGGTCTCGTGGCGCAGATCGGCCCGGGACCAGTCCGGCAGCGCCGCGCGCAGGGCGCGCCTTGCCTCGGCCTCGCGCTTTTCGCGGTTGAGATCCTCAAGGCCGGTTTCCAGCGCATCGGCGGTATCGCGATAAAGCTGGCGCAGCAGCATGGCCTTCCAGTTGTTCCATGTGCCCGGGCCGACGCCGCGAATGTCGCACACCGTCAGAACCAGCAGCAGATCGAGCCGCTTGCGCGTCCTGACTGCCCGCGCAAAGCCGCGGATCGTGCGCGGATCGGAAATGTCGCGCTTCTGGGCGGTGTCGGACATCAGCAGATGGTAGCGCACCAGCCATTCGACGGTTTCGGAATCCTCGGCATTGAGCCCCAGCCGCGGCGCCAGCCGGCGGGCGATCTGGGCGCCCAGAACCGAATGGTCCTCGGGCCGGCCCTTGCCCAGATCATGCAGCAGCAAAGCCACATAGAGCACCCGCCGGTTGACCCCCTGACGCAGGATTTCGGTGACTACCGGCAGATCCTTCACCAGCTCTCCGCGCTCGATCTCGGCAAGGGTGCTGATGCACTGGATGGTGTGCTCGTCCACCGTGTAGTGGTGATAGACGTTGAACTGCATCATTGCCACGATCGCTTCGAATTCGGGGATGAAGGCGGCCAGCAGGCCAAGCTCGTTCATCCGCCGCAGCACCCGTTCGGGGTTGCCGTGGCGCAGCATCAGGTCAAGAAAGATGCGGTTGGCCTCGCGGCTTTCCTGAAGATCGCGGTCGAACCGGTGCAGGCTGGCGGCCAGCAGCCGCATCGCGTCGGGATGCAGCAGCAGCCCGGTACGCAGCGCCTCCTCGAAGATGCGCAACAGGTTCAGCGGATCGGCCAGAAAGGCCTCGGGGTCATCCACCGACAGCCGCCCGTGCCGCACCCTGTAGCCGGGCCGCACCCGCTTGCGCCGGCGCATCAGCCCGACCAGCATCGGCTCGCCCTTGGCATGCGTGGCTTCCAGCGCGGTCAGGAAGATGCGCGTCAGGTCACCGACGCGGGTTGCATGGCGAAAGTAGCTTTGCATGAAATGTTCGACCGCCCGGCGCCCGCCGTGATCGGAAAAACCCATGCGCTCGGCCACCTCGACCTGAAGATCAAAGGTCAGCTGGTCGGCCGCCCGGCCGGCAATATGGTGCATGTGACACCGCACCGCCCAGAGAAAGGTCTCGGCGCTGCGGAAGGTGGCGTATTCCTCGGCCGAGAACATGCCCAGATCGACCAGTTGCGCGGCCTGGTCCACCCGGTGCAGGTACTTGGCGATCCAGTACAATGTCTGCAGGTCACGCAGCCCGCCCTTGCCTTCCTTGACGTTCGGTTCCAGCACATAGCGCTGTCCGCCCTGGCGGCGGTGGCGTTCATCGCGTTCGACCAGCTTGGCCTCGACGAACTGCGCCCCGGTGCGGGCAAAGAGATCCTGCCACAGGCGCTGGCGCAACTCATGGGCCGTACGGACATCGCCGGCAACCAGACGGTGTTCCAGCAGCGCGGTGCGAATGGTCATGTCCTCGCGCCCCAGGCGGACACAGTCGCGCACCGTGCGGGTGGCATGGCCGACCTTCAGCCGCATGTCCCACAGCATGTAGAGAACCGATTCGACCACGCTTTCGGCCCAGCCGGTGATCTTCCACGGGGTCAGGAACAGCAGATCCACATCGGAATGCGGCGCCATCTCGGCGCGCCCGTACCCCCCGACAGCCAGCACCGCGAGCCTTTCGCCTTCGGTCGGGTTGGACAGCGGGTGCAGATGTTCGACCGCCACCCTCAGCACCATCCGCACGATCCCGTCGGTCAGATAGCTCTGCGAAAGCACCAGTTCGCGCGACGCCAGCGGACGCGCGCGGAAGGCCTCGCGCAGCACCGCATCGCCCCGGTTCCGGGCCTGCGAGAGGATGCGCACCGCTACCGCCCGGCGCTGCCGTGCCTCCCCCTCGGCCTGAAGGGCGGCGACAAGCTCCGCATGAACCGCATCCTCGTCAAGGATCGCCCCGGCCGGCACGATCAACTCCGGCGCCTTCGGCAACGAAGGCTCTGCAGCCGGAAGCGCCGATGGCATCAGAGGCCGGGTCCGACAAAGCTGCGCGGCGCCGGGTCGATGATCTGCACCTCGCGGTCGCGGATCGTCGCCACCGCCAGTCCGCGCTGGTTGGTACCGTCGGGCAGAAGGCGGAAAATGCCGCCGACCCCGGCAAACCCCGCCGCCTGGGTCAGCGCCGCGCCGGTCAGCGCGTCCGACTGGCCGCGCCCGACCAGCGCCCCGATCGCCGCGATCCCGTCATAGGCCAGCCCGGCGATCGGATGCGGCCCCTGCCCGTACATCGCCGTATAGCGCTGCTCGAAGCGGGCCGTCATCGCCGGGTCAGGCAATGCGAACCACCCGCCCTGCACCCCGGAAAGATCGAGCGTCGAGGCCGGAATGTCCCAGCGGGTCAGGCCGATGAACTGGAAGTCTTCGGGCCCGACGCGATTGTCGGGCAGAAGCTGGACCAGAAGCGGCAGCGCGCCGGCGGTGTCAGAGGTGAAGAACACCGCCTCCACATCTCCGGCCCGGGCGCGTTCGGATATCCGCGGCAGCGCCTCGACAACGCCCTGCTGCGAGAAATCGAAGCCTTCGGCACCGGCAAGCGCGACACCCGACCGCGCCGCGGCAAGCTGGATCGCCGCACGGCCCTGCTCGCCGGCCGGCGTACGCTCGTGCACCACAAGGATACGCCCGCGCCCGGCGCGGGAGGCATAGGAAACCAGCCTGTCGGCGGTGTTGGCAAAGGTCGGTCCGAGCACAAAGACATTGCCGCCGGCAACCTCGACATTGTTGGAAAAGCTCAGCACATTGACCCCGCGCGCCGCCACGGCCGGGCCGACCGCGCGTGCCTCGGCCGAAAACACCGGCCCCAGGATGATGCGCGCACCCTCGTTGACGGCAAGCTGGGCCTGCTGGGCGGCAATCTCGGCACGGCCGGCGGTGTTGTAGACACGCAGGTCGATGCGGGCGCCCTGAAGATCGGCAATGGCCATGCGGGCGGCATTCTCGAGCGCCCGTGCCAGCGCCTCGTCGCCGCCCTGCCCCGACCCGCCGGGCACCAGCATTGCCACCGGAACCGGGGCCCGCGTGTCGATGGCCGGACCGCCCATGCCCGCAGGCTGACAGGCCGCCACCACCCCGCCCGCCAGCAACAGCAACACGGAACGCCGACCGGCCTGGCCGGTTGCAGCGCCCCCGGTTCCGGCAACTGCTGGCTTGCGCGAGGCGGAAAAAAGCGGGAACATGACCAATCCTGTCTGCTGCGACGCATGGCGCCGTTTCGGACCGCAGAGTATGCCCATTACCGGGCCAAGTAAACTTCCGGAAGGCTGGTTGCCGATGGCTGGCGAAATCTCACCGCTGGAGCCCGGTCTGCACCTGGTTGCCACCCCGATCGGCAATGCCCGCGATATCACGCTGCGCGCGCTCGATATCCTGGCCGCCGCAGACGTGCTGGCAGCCGAGGATACGCGCAGCCTGCGCCGGCTGATGGATATCCACGGCATCGAACTCGGCGGGCGCCGGATCCTGCCCTATCACGACCATAACGGGCCGGCGATGCGGCCCAGGCTGATGGCCGAACTCGCCGCCGGGCGCAGCATCGCCTATGCATCCGAAGCCGGCACGCCGCTGGTGGCCGACCCGGGCTTCCGGCTGGCGCGCGAAGCCGTCGATGCCGGCCACACCCTGCGCGCAGCGCCCGGCCCGTCTGCGGTGCTGGCAGCGCTCGCGGTTTCCGGACTGCCGACCGACCGGTTCCTGTTTGCCGGATTCGCACCCGCTCAGGGCGGCGCGCGCCGGGCGTTTCTGGCAGATCTGCGCAACGTGCCCGCAACCGTGGTGCTGTTCGAATCCCCCAAGCGCGTTAACCGACTGTTGGGTGAATTGTGCGAAAGCTGGTCAGGACAAAGACAGGCCGCGATATGCCGGGAACTGACAAAACGCTTCGAGGAGGTGCAGCGCGGATCGCTGGCCGAGCTTGCCTGCGCCCTTGCGCAGCGCAGCCTCAAGGGTGAGGTGGTGATGGTCATCGACCGCGATCGGGGCGCGGCCGACACCGCCGAGGCCGGGCTCGCGGCGGCCCTGCGCGCGGCACTGGCAGACGCACCGCTGCGCGATGCCGTCGACCGGGTCGCCGCGGAAACCGGCTTGCCGCGACGGCAGGTTTACCAGACCGCGCTGACGCTGCAACGCGACATGGGGGAGGACGGGGATTGAACACACGCGCAATGCAAGGGACGGTGGCATACCTGTCCGGCACCGCGGCCGAAGACGCGGTCGCACGCCGCTATGCGGGCAGCGGTCATGCGCTGGTGGCGCGGCGCTGGCGCGGGCTCGGCGGCGAGATCGACCTGATCCTGCGTCGGGGCGCCGAAATCGTCTTTGTCGAGGTCAAGAAGGGGCGCGATGCCGCCCGAGCCGCCGAAAGGCTTTCGCAGCGCCAGATCGGCCGCCTGCTGACTGCCGCGGCCGAATACCTCGGCGGCGAACCCGCCGGGCAGGATACGCCCGCACGCTTCGATGTTGCGCTCATGGATGCGACCGGCAGCATCACGGTGATCGAGAACGCACTGGTGCC
Source organism: Paracoccaceae bacterium (assembly GCA_007128865.1). Taxonomy (GTDB): domain Bacteria; phylum Pseudomonadota; class Alphaproteobacteria; order Rhodobacterales; family Rhodobacteraceae; genus Rhodobaculum. Next base: position 5,179 of record SKWP01000035.1, on the reverse strand, counting down.
ATGACCCCCCCCACGGGATTGCAAGTGCTGCGCCGCTGCGGCATTCAGAACCGGCCGCGACGGGCGGCGCTGCGGGGAGCGTACGCATCATGGGCCTCAAGGTCGCCTTTCAGATGGATCCGATCGCGTCGGTGGATATCGATGCCGACAGTTCCTTTCGACTGGCCGAGGAAGCGCAGGCGCGCGGCCACACGCTTTTCCACTACCTGCCTGACGCGCTGTCGTTTCGCGAGGGGCGCATCGTGGCGCGCGGCGCGCCGATGACGCTGCGCCGGGTGCGGGGCGATCACGTGAGCTTCGGCCCCGAGGAGGAAATCGATCTGGCCGACTGGGATGTGGTCTGGCTGCGCCAGGATCCGCCCTTCGACATGCACTACATCACCACCACCCATCTGCTGGAGCTGCTGCCGCCCTCGACCCTGGTGGTGAACGATCCGTTCTGGGTGCGCAACGCGCCCGAAAAACTGCTGGTGCTGCGCTTTGCCGAACTGACCCCGCCAACCATGATCGCCCGCGATCTGGCCTCCATCCGCAGCTTCAAGGACCATCACGGCGACATCATCCTCAAGCCGCTTTACGGCAACGGCGGTGCGGGCGTGTTCCGGCTCGATCCCAACGACCGCAACCTTGCGGCGCTGCACGAGCTGTTCACCGGCTTCACCCGCGAGCCACTGATCGTGCAGAAATTCCTGCCCGCGGTGGCGCAGGGCGACAAGCGGGTGATCCTGGTGGATGGCGAGGCGGTCGGCGCCATCAACCGCGTGCCGGCGCCGGGCGAGACCCGGTCGAACATGCATGTCGGCGGCCGGCCCGAAAAGATTGCCCTGACCGACCGCGACCGCGAGATCTGCGCCGCGATCGGCCCGACGCTGCGCGAGAAGGGTCAGGTTTTCGTCGGCATCGACGTGATCGGCGACTGGCTGACCGAAATCAACGTGACCTCGCCCACCGGCATCCAGGAACTGGAACGCTTCGACGGCATCAATGTCGCCGCCCGGATCTGGGAGGCGGTCGAGGCCCGGCACGCCGCCCGGCACTGATACTGCCGGCCGCGTCGCCGGCAAACCGGCCGCCGCGAAGCTGGCAGGCGCGGCTGATCGGGGTGTTGCTGCGCCTTGTGGTGCGGCGCAGCCTTTCGTGCCGACGGCCGCCGCCGGCCTCGCGCCGCCGCATGCTGCTGGCAGCGCGGCTGGCCCTCCGGCCGCCGCCGCTGTCGCTGTTTCTGCCGGATCGCATCGGCCGGCCGGGCCTGTGGGTCTGGTGCCGTCCGCGCTGTGACGGTGTCATGCTCTATTTCCATGGCGGGGCCTATGTGCTGGGCAGTCCGCGAACCCACAGGGCGCTGGTTGCGGCGCTTTGCCTGCGCAGCGGCTGCCGGGCCTTCATGCCGCGCTACCGGCTGGCCCCGGAAAACCCGTTTCCCGCGGCCTTCGAGGATGCGCTGGCGGCATGGAACGGGCTGATCGGGCGCGGCTACCCGGCCCGGCGCATCCTGATCGGCGGTGATTCGGCCGGGGGCGGGCTGGCGCTGGCGCTGCTCGGGCATCTGTGCCGGGCAGGCACGCCGCCGGCCGGGGCCTTTGCCTTCTCGCCCTGGACCGACCTGACGCTTTCAGGCGCATCGCTGGCCGGGAACGCGGGCAGCGACCGGATGCTGCCGGCCTCGCGTCTGGCCGAGGCGCGCGGCATGATCCTGGGCGCCGACGACGGGCTCGGCCCGGCCCCCCCGCCGCCGCCCGCAGAAACCCCCGCTGCCACCCGCGATGCGCGATTGTCGCCGCTGTTTGCAGCCTTCCCGGGCTCGCCGCCGGTGATGATCCATGCCGCCGATACGGAAATCCTGCGCGACGATGCGCTGCGCATGGCCGGCCCCTTGCCCAATGCCCGCATCCGGCTTGGCGGTGACCTGCCCCATGCCTGGCCCCTGTTCCATGGCTGGCTGCCCGAAGCCCGTGCGACGCTGGACGAAACCGCGGCCTTCATCCGGGATTGTCTGGGCCCAGCGCCAGCCGGAAGCTGAGCGCTTCGGCCAGATGCGGGGGGGCGACCGCATCAGCCCCGGCCAGATCGGCAATCGTCCGGGCCACCCGCAGCACCCGGTGATAGCCGCGCGCCGTCAGGCCGAACCGTTCTGCCGCGCGGGCCATGAGCGCGCGCCCCTCGGCGCAGGGGCGGGCGATTTCCTCAAGCAGGGCGCCTTCGGCATCGGCGTTCACGCGCAGCCGGTCGTGGTCGATGAAACGGCGGCTCTGGACCGAACGCGCCGCTGCCACCCTTTCCGCCACATCGGCCGAACTGTCGCCGCTGGCCGGCAGGTCGAGATCGGAAAAGGCCACCGGCGGCACGTCGAGGCGCAGGTCGAACCGGTCCATCAGCGGGCCGGAGATGCGGCCGAGGTAATCATCGCCGCAGGCCGGCGCGCGGCCGCAGGCACGGGCCGGTTCGGTCAGGTAGCCGCATTTGCAGGGGTTGGCGGCCGCGATCAGCAGGAACCGGCAGGGATAGCGGACATGGGCGTTGGCCCGCGCCACCACCACCTCGCCGGTCTCGATCGGCTGGCGCAGGGTTTCCAGGACGGTGCGCGGAAACTCGGGGAATTCGTCCAGAAACAGAACCCCGTTATGGGCAAGCGATATCTCTCCCGGCTTGGCGCCGCGGCCGCCGCCGACGATGGCGGCAACGCTGGCGGTGTGGTGGGGTTCGCGGAAGGGGCGTTCGCGGCTGATCCCGCCTTCTGCGACCAGACCGGCAAGGGAATGGATGGTCGAGGTTTCCAGCGCTTCCTCGGGCGACAGTTCGGGCAGGATGCCGGGCAGGCGCGCGGCCAGCATGGACTTGCCCGACCCCGGCGAGCCGACCATCAGCAGGTGGTGCCGCCCGGCGGCGGCAATCTCCATCGCCCGTTTTGCGCGTTCCTGGCCCTTGACGTCGCGCAGGTCGCGGGTGCTGTCACGCGGCAGCACCTGCCCCGGTTCGGCGGGGGAAATCGGCGCCTGACCGGTGAAATGCCGCACCGCATCGGCCAGCTTCGCTGCCCCCAGAACCTGCACCGCACCGACCCATGCGGCCTCGGGGCCGCAGGCCGCAGGACACAGAAGCCGGTGGCCGGCCGCGGCCGCCGCCATGGCCGCGGGCAGCGCGCCGGCGACCGGGGCAATGCGCCCGTCGAGCGACAGCTCGCCCAGTGCCACGGTATCGGCGACGGCATCGGCCGGCACGATTTCGAGCGCGGCAAGCAGCGCCAGCGCGATCGGCAGGTCGAAATGCGAGCCTTCCTTGGGCAGGTCCGCGGGCGCGAGGTTGACGGTTATGCGCCGGGTCGGCAGCGCGATGGACATTGCGGTAAGCGCCGCGCGAACCCTTTCGCGGGCCTCCGAAACCGCCTTGTCGGGCAGACCCACGAGGTTGAATGCCGGCAGCCCGGCCGCGACGGCGCACTGCACCTCGACGAGCCGGGCCTCGACCCCTTCGAATGCGACCGTGAAGGTGCGCGCCACCATGCCCTGCCCCAGCGCCACGGAAAGAATGGTTAACGGCTAGGTGCCGGCGGTTGAGGAATGGTTAATCCCGCCTGGCCGGCCGAAGCCCGGCGGCATCGCTTGCCGGAAAATCGCCAGAATTCGGCGCTATCCCGCCTTTATCGCGGCCGGGATTGATTCGTCCGAATTCTGCCCGGCCTCAGACATTTGTTACAAGTCGGATCATGCCATGACGCAACAACCCCCGCAGATGAGCTTCAACCAGCGCCTGAACCTTATCGAGGCGCAGCGGCGCGCAAGCGAAGCGCAACCGGCCACACGGCAGGCTGCGGTCGGCCGGGCTGCGATGCGTTTCATTGCCGTGCTGCCGGTCTGGCTGGTGGTGGTAAAGGGCGCCTCGATGGCGTTTCTGGGTGAAACCGCCTATCTGCACCGCGTTGCCGAACTGTACCTCGCCGACGGGGTCGGGCCGTTTCTGGCCCAGATCCTCGCACCCGATCCGCTGAGCATGGGTCTTGCGGGGCTGCTTTCCGGTCTGCCCGGAATGTCCTGACAACCTGCGCACGAAATCCGCCTGCCCCCTGCGGCCGGCCAACGGCGGTTCCCGCACCGGCGCCAACACGGGCGGCGGTGGCGATGATCGGCCGCGTCAGCCTTATGGCTTGGCAGATGTTCGCTTTTCGTGCTAGGCGCGGGCAGGACAAGGCCGGGCAGGACGGGCAGCAATGCGGGTATTGGGCATCGACCCCGGTTTGCGCAACCTCGGCTGGGGGGTGATCGAGGTTCACAAGGGCCGGATGCGGCATATCGCCAACGGCATCTGCCGATCCGAAGGCGATGATCTGGCCGCGCGGCTGCTGAGCCTGCACGGGCAACTGACGCAGGTGGTGGCGGGCCATGCCCCGGATGCGGCGGCGGTCGAGCAGACCTTTGTCAACAAGGATGCCGTGGCGACGCTCAAGCTCGGGCAGGCGCGGGCGGTGGCGCTGCTGGTTCCGGCACAGGCGGGGCTGACGGTGGGCGAATACGCGCCGAATGCGGTCAAGAAGGCGGTGGTGGGTGTCGGCCACGCCGCCAAGCAGCAGATCGACCACATGGTGCGGCTGCATCTGCCCGGCGTTGCCGTGGCCGGGCCCGATGCCGCCGACGCGCTGGCGGTGGCGATCTGCCATGCCTTTCAGCTTCAGTCGGCCGGGCGGCTGGCGGCGGCACTGGCGGCGGCGGAGGCCGGGCGATGATCGGGCGCATCGCCGGGCGGCTGGACCATCGCGGCGCCGACCATGTGCTGATCGATGTCGGCGGGGTCGGCTATATCGTGCATGTGTCCGACCGGACACTCGCCGCGATGCCGGCGCCGGGCGGGGCGGTGGCGCTTTATACCGAACTGGTGGTGCGCGAGGATCTGCTGCAACTGTTCGGCTTTCCCAGCGTGGTCGAAAAGGAATGGCACCGGCTGCTTGTCGGCGTGCAGGGCGTGGGCGCGAAGGCGGCGCTGTCGATCCTGGGCACGCTGGGGGCCGACGGGGTTGCCCGCGCCGTCGCGCTGGGCGACTGGAGCGCGGTGCGCGCCGCGCCCGGCATCGGCCCCAAGCTGGCCCAGCGGGTGGTCAACGAACTGAAGGAAAAGGCGCCTGCCCTTATGGCGCTGGCCGGCCGCACCCCTGCCCCGGCGTCGCCACCGGCCCAGCCCCCCACCGCCG
>SKWP01000139.1 GCA_007128865.1 Paracoccaceae bacterium | reverse complement strand
TGGCCCGGAATCAAGGCGCGCAGCGCCGCCGGGCCGCGCCCGACCGCCCCAGTCACGCCAGAGGCGTGCCTCCGGCACGACGGGCGGGCGCCCTGCAACGGTGCAACCCGTGGAACCGTCGGATGTTCTTGCACAATAAACCGCCCGGGTATCCACCGTGCAGCGCCCACCCGGCGGTCGGGCGCTGCCCTCTGTCGGTGCCCCGGCCATCGTCCGCCATGGGCTCGATGCTGTCATCCGGCAGCTTTGGCCGGGCGGCCCATACTAGGCCGCGGGTCGTGCCCCGAAATCGGATCGCAGCGCCATGCCGAGCGTGTCCACATCCGGCACCACCCGGTAAAGCCCCAGCAGGCTGTCTGCGGCAAAGCCCTGCGCCACCACATGTTCGACCAGCGCGACCAGCGGCTTCCAGTAGCCGCCCGCATCCACCAGATAGATCGGCCGGTCATGCAGGCCGAGCTGCTTCCACGTCAGCACCTCGAAGAATTCATCCAGCGTGCCCGCGCCGCCCGGCAACACCACGATCGCATCGGAATTGGCAAACATCACCTTCTTGCGCTCGTGCATGGTCTCGGTGATCACAAGGCCGGTACGATCCTGCCGGCCGCGTTCGACCGCCAGAAGATGCTGGGGGATCACACCCATCGCCGGTGCCCCCGACATCCGGGCAGCGCGCGCAACCTCGCCCATCAGGCCAATGTCGCCGGCCCCGAAGACCAGGCGCCAGCCTTCGGCCGCCAGCAGCCGCCCCAGCGCCTGCGCAGTTGTCACATATGTGTCATTCCTGCCATTGCGTGCGCCGCAGAAAACACATACGGAACGGGAAGATGCGTCCATCGATGCCACAAGCTTGTGCGGGGGTGTATTTTGGCCCTTGGTAGCGTGAAGGGTAGACTTGCTCAACCCTGTCCGGGCTGCCCGGACAATGGCGCTTGCGCCGCGGCGCGGCAGAAGGGGGCGGAATGAGCTCTGGGGGGGCCATGTCCGGTCGTGCCATCGGCGCGCTTGCAGCCGCCGCAGTCGCAGTGTTCGCGGTGATCGGATACTACTGGTTCGGGGCGCAGGAAGAGCCGGTCCCCGAGCCCGTTGTCGTGGTGCAGCCGCAGCCCGATCCGGCCCCTGTACCGGCACCCGAACCCGAACCGGAACCCGAAGCCGTTCCCGAACCGGAACCCGAAGCCGCACCCGAACCGGACATCCTGCCGGAACCCGAACCTGAGCCCGAAGCGGCCAGCGTGCCGGCGCCCCGGTTCGATGTCGTCCGGGTCGACGCCCAGGGCAGCACCGTTGTTGCAGGGGTCGCCACAGCCGGTGCGCGCGTGCTGGTGCTGGTCGATGGTGTCGAGGCAGCCGAGGCGCTGGCCGATCGCCGAGGCAGCTTCGTGTCGCTGTTTACCTTGCCGGAAAGTGCCGCGCCCCGCGTCCTGACGCTCGAGGCACTGCTGGACGATGGCAAACGTCTGGAATCGGAAGAAACCGTTCTGCTGGCGCCGACGCTGCAGGTCGCCGGGGCCGCGCCCCCGCCCGATGTCGACGAACACGAAACGGAGGTCGTGCCGGAAACCCCCGCTGCCGATGGGGAGGGCGAAGCGCGCATCGCCGAGGCACCGCTGGAACCGCAGCCGGCGCCCCAGCCCGCACCTGCGACCGGTGAAGCGGCCGGAGAGGAAGATCGCCTTGCGGTGGTTGCCGAGGCCGGCGCGGATACGCCCGCCGCCATGCCCGATCCGGCCGCGGCTGCGCCGGCCCCTGCGGCAGAATCTGCCCTGACGGCCGCCGATGACCCCGCGCCGCAGCCGGACGGGGCGGTTGCCGCGGCGCCCTCGCCGCCCGCCGCCCCAGAACCTGCCGCACGGGCCGATACCGGCGGTGCCGACAGCCTTGCTCCGGCCCCCGTTCAGGTCGCAGAGGCCCCCGCAGCGCTGACCCCGGCCGCGCCTGCGCGTTCTGATCCGGAGAGGATGGCAGAGTCCTTGCCAGAGGCTCATGTGGAAAGCCATGTCCAGCCGCCCGCGTCGGCGGACACGGGAGCGGCCGTGCCGGCAGAGCCCGAGATCGCGGCCGAACCGACCGAAGACGGTACTCAGCAGTTGGCGGAAGCCCCGGCGCGCCCCGAACCTGATGCCGCGGACGAGCCGGCGCGAGACGATGTCGAGGCGCCGTCAGGCCCGGAGGTGGCCGGCCCCGGGTCAGAACCGGCCCCGGCAGAAACCGCGGCCGCGCCGGCCGACGGTTCCGACCCGCCCGAGCCAGCCCCGGCACCGGATGCTCCGGCACCGCCTCCTGATGCCGCGCCCGCAGCCACCGAACCCGGCGGCACCGGTGCCGATGGCCGCATCGTGATTGCCGAAGCGCCCGCGGTGGACGACCCGGACCAGGCAGTCGGTGCGCCCTTGCCAGGCGATGGTGCCGCAGCGCCGGGTACTGCCCCGGACCTGGGGGCCAGCCCGCCCGAGGCGCTGGCAGAACTGGCCGAGGGCGCGGCGCCGGGCCTGCCCTCCGAGGCCAGCCCCCCCGCCGTTACCACCCCGGCACGCGCTCCTGCGGTGATCATGGCAACCGGCGAAACCGCCCGCGTGGTTCAGGCCCCGGCCGGTGACCGGCCGCCGGAAGTCCTGCGAAACGTCGTTATCGAGACGATTTCCTATTCGCCGGGCGGCGATGTCGTGCTTGCCGGGCGCGGCAGCACCGACCGCGCCGTGCGGCTGTACCTCGACAACCGGCCGCTGGGCGAGGTGCCGGTTGGCGGTGACGGGCTCTGGCGGGCCGACCTGCCGGATATCGATACCGGGGTTTACACGCTGCGGGCCGACGAGATCGACGCCGGCGGGCGGGTGACCTCGCGCTTCGAGACACCCTTTCAGCGCGAGCAACCGGATATCGTTGCCGCTGCGGCGCGGGCCGCCGCCGAAGCCCCGGAACGTGGCGCGCGGGCCGAGATCATCACCGTGCAGCCCGGACATACGCTGTGGGGCATCTCGCGGCGCACCTATGGACGCGGGATACTCTATGTGCATGTCTTCGACGCGAACCGCGACCAGATCCGCAACCCGGACCTGATCTATCCCGGCCAGATCTTCACATTACCCGAAATCGACGCCGACACGCCGCCGCTGCCGCGCTGACCGGCCGCACTGGCGGCGGGGCAGGCCGCGCATTATCTGGAAGCGGCAAGGAGGACCGCCGCCGCCATGACCGCAACGCCACCGGCGGACCGCGTGCCGCCCGGAAGCCTTTCTTCGCAGCAGCATGGCGGCGGTACCCGCACCGGCATGCCCGCCGCAGCGCAACCAGACACCGATGCGGCGTTGCGCGCCAGCGGCTGGCGCACCACGCGCCGGGTTGCCCCGTTCCTGTGGCCACCGGGAGAAACCTGGGTCAAGCGCCGGGTCGTGGCCGCGCTGTTGCTGCTGCTTGTCGCCAAGCTGATCGCGGTTGCCACGCCGCTTTTCTACAAGGCCGCGGTCGATGCGCTTGGCCCCGGTGCCAGCGGGCCGGGCTGGTTCGTGGCCCTGGGCGCTGTCGGGCTGACGGTGGCTTACGGGATGGCGCGGCTGATGGGGGTGGGCTTTCAGCAGCTGCGCGATGTGGTCTTTGCCCGGGTCGGCCAGCGGGCGCTGCGCCGCATCGCATTGCAGACCTTCCGGCACATGCACCGGCTCAGCCTGCGCTATCACATCACCCGCAAGACCGGCGGCCTTTCGCGGATCATCGAACGCGGGGTGAAGGGTGTCGACTTCCTGCTGCGGTTCCTGCTGTTTTCCATCGGGCCGCTGGCGCTGGAACTGCTGCTGATCGCGGCGGTGCTGTTCTGGCTGTTCGATGTCTGGTACCTGGCCGTCGTCGTCGGGACCGTGGCGCTTTATGTCTGGTTCACCTTCCGCGTCACCGAATGGCGGGTGCGCATCCGCCGCGAGATGAATGCCCAGGACACCGACGCCAACCAGAAGGCCGTAGACAGCCTGCTGAACTTCGAGACGGTGAAGTATTTCAACAACGAGGCGATGGAGGCCGCGCGCTATGACGGCGCCATGGCCAAATACGAGACTGCGGCGCTTCGGACCAACTATACCCTGGCCTTCCTGAATTTCGGGCAGTCGCTGATCATCACCTCGGGGCTGGTGGCGGTGATGGTGATGGCCGCCGTCGGGGTGCAGCGGGGCGACCTGACCGTGGGCGATTTCGTGATGGTCAATGCCTACATGATCCAGGTGACGATGCCGCTGAACTTTCTCGGCACTGTCTACCGCGAGATCCGTCAGGCGCTGGTGGACATGGGCGAGATGTTCGACCTGCTGGAACAGCCGCAGGAGGTCCGCGACGCGCCCGGCGCCACGCCGCTGCGGGTTGCGGGGGGCGAGGTGGTGCTCGACCGGGTCGAATTCGGCTATGAACCGGCGCGGCCGATCCTGCGCGGGGTCAGCCTGCGCGCCGGTCCGGGCGAGACGGTGGCCATTGTCGGGCCTTCCGGATCGGGAAAGTCGACCATCGGGCGGCTGCTGTTTCGCTTCTACGATGTCACCGGCGGCGCGATCCGCATCGACGGGCAGGATCTGCGCGACGTCACGCAGGAAAGCCTGCATGCCGCCATCGGTGTGGTGCCGCAGGACACCGTTCTGTTCAATGACACCATCCGCTACAACATCGCCTATGGCCGGCCCGATGCCACCGCCGACGAGATCGAGGCCGCCGCGCGTGCCGCCCGCATCCATGACTTCGTTGCCAGCCTGCCCGATGGCTATGACACCCAGGTGGGCGAACGCGGGCTTAAGCTTTCGGGCGGCGAAAAGCAGCGCGTCGGCATTGCCCGCACCCTGCTCAAGAACCCGCCGATCCTGCTGCTGGACGAGGCGACAAGCGCGCTGGA
>SKWP01000260.1 GCA_007128865.1 Paracoccaceae bacterium | reverse complement strand
TCCGGGCCAGGAGTGCCAATAGCCAACCGTCCGCTTTGGGCTCAAAGCGACGCCCCCCGCCGCCGGGCCGTGCACACGGAGCCTTTCAGGTCTCGGCCAGCAGCAGGCTCACGCGGCGGTTCTGGCGGCCCTTCTTTTCGATCTTGCCCAGCGCGACCCGGCCGATTTCGGCGGTGCGCGCAACATGGGTGCCGCCGCAGGGTTGCAGATCCACCTGGTCGGCGCCCTGACCGATCCGCACCAGCCGCACCCGGCCCTGGCCCGTCGGGGGCTGTACCGACATGGTCTTGACGAGGCCCGGGCTGGCGGCAAGCTCGGCGTCGGTGATCCAGTCTTGGGTTACCGGCAGGTCGCGGGCGATCAGGGCGTTGAGCGCGTCTTCGAGCGCGGCCTTGTCACCGGGCGCCTCGGGCATGTCGAAATCGAGCCTGCCCTTGCCCGCCGCGATGGCCCCGCCGGTCACCGGCAGCGGGATGACCACCGACAGAAGATGCAACGCGGTATGCACCCGCATGTGGCTGTAACGGCGGTCCCAGTCGAGGTGCTGGACAACCTCGGTGCCGGGCGCGGGCGGGGTGGCGCCCGCCTCCAGCAGCAGCAGCGGGGCGCCGTCGCCGCCCTTGACCGTGTCGAGCACTGCGGCGCTTCCGCCGGCCCAGGTCAGCACCCCGGTATCGCCCGGCTGGCCGCCACCGGCCGGGTAGAACAGGCACCGGTCGAGCGAAACGGCGCCGTCTTCCGTCACCGCCAGCAGCCGGGCCGTGGCCTCGCGTGCGTAGGGGTCGGCGTGCCAGAGGTGGTGGGCTGGTTCGGTCGTCATCGCGGGGCCTCCGGTATGGGGTCGACAGGGTTGGCGCTGTCGGGGCGGGGTGCGGTAATGCCGGTCAGCGCCTCGGGGTTGCGCAGCCAGATGTCGCGCTGCGCAAAGGGGATTTCGATGCCTTCCTCGGCAAAGCGTTCGGCAATGCGGTGGTTGATCTCGCTCTCGACCTTCAGGCGGAAGTTGACGTCGCGCAGGATCACCCGGATCTCGAATTCCAGCGCATCGGCGCCGAAGGACCGGAACAGCACCGACGGCGGCGGGGTCAGCACCACCAGCGGCTGTTCCTCGGCGATCTCGGCCAGGATGCGCGCCACCTTGCGGGTATCGGAGCCATAGGCCACCCCGACCTTGACGATCAGCCGCGTCGTCAGGTTATAGCGCGTCCAGTTGGTCACCATGCTGGTGATCAGGTCGGCATTGGGCACGATGACATCGGTGCGGTCGAAGGTCTCGATCACCGTCGAGCGGACCGAGACCTTGCGCACCGTTCCCATCACGCCGCCCACCTCGATCCAGTCGCCTTCGGCCACCGGGCGCTCGAACAGCAGGATGATCCCGGCCACGAAGTTCGATACCACCGTCTGCAGCCCGAAGCCGATGCCGAGCGAAAGCGCCCCGGCCACCAGCGCCAGCGAAGAAAGGTCGATCCCCGCGGCGGTAAAGGCGATGACCCCGGCCAGGAAGATGCCGCCATAGCCCAGCCCGGATACCAGCGCCGCCTGCCCGCCCTTGTCGAGCCGCGTCTTGGGCAGCACCGAACTGCGCAGCGCCCCCTGTACCAGCCGGGTAATGGCGAAACCGATCAGGAACACCATCAGGAAGCGCAGGAACTCGCCCGGCGATATCCGTGCCTCGCCCAGTGTCACGCCCTCGCGGAACCGGACCCAGAGTTCCAGAAGCTCGGTGTCGCGCACGCCCCAGAGCAACGCGAACACCGGCAGTGAAAGGATCACCAGCGCAATGTCCACCAGCACCGGCAGAAGCGGGCCGCGGTCTTCCTCGGGCGAGCCGGCGACAAGGTTGGTCAGGTCCGACACCAGCCCGGCCAACAGGATAAGCAGCCCGATCAGCCCCAGCGACAGGGCGGCGGGAAAGACGATGGCCGCGCCGGCTGCCATGTAGCCGATGGCGGCCAGCACCACGCCGCCGGCACCCAGCGCCATGGCCAGCCGGCCCAGCAGCCCCACCACGCGGGCAACGAAACCGGCGGCCTCGTCCTCGGCTGCCGCGGCGCGCCGGTGCAGGTCCAGCAACTGCCCGATGCGGACAACCAGCAGCCCGGCCAGCGCCAGCAGCGGAAAACCCTGCACCGACAGCGCCGCCTCGGCCTGTTCGGTGCCTTCAAACACCGCACCGCGCAGTTGTTCGGCAGCCAGCACCAGCCCCAAGGCCGATGTCAGGATGCGCCCCTCGCGTCGGCGCTCGGCACTCAGGTTCAGCGGCAGCCGGACCGTGTCGGCCGCGGGAAACAGCCGCCCGGCCAGCCAGCGCGCCGCCAGCGCCGTGAACCCCGCCACCGGCAGCGCATCGACCAGCGCCTCGCCGCGCAAACCCACCAGTCCGGTTGCCCGGATCGCCTCGACCAGCGCCAGAAGCCCCAGCAGCGGCAGGAGGAATTGCAGCGGCGACAGCAGAAAGGCGCCCGCGGCGCGCCCGTGCCCGGTTACCCGGTCTTCAAGGCGGCCGGTCAATCGTTCGATCCAGTGCCGCCCGCGCAGCAACAGCACCGCCGCCAGCGCCAGATAGGCCAGAATGGCGGGAAGATTGCCGCCAAGCTCGGCCCGGCGGTCGGGGTTGGCCAGCGCCCGCGCGATCTCGCCCGAAAGCATCTGCACCGCCGAGATGGCACCGGTAATGCCTGCAGGCCAGTTCGCCGGGTTCAGCGGCGAGGGCGACAGCCGCATCAGGGCCTCGGCCTGACGGTCGCGCAGCACGCGGTCGATTTCGCGGATCAGCCCGTCGGCGCGGCGAAACGCCTCTTCGGCGGTGCGTACCGGCGCTTCCAGCCGGGCGAGGTTTTCGACCAGTTCGCGCCGGCGTTGCGCAATCTCGGCGGCTTCGGGTGCATCGGCCTCGGGCGGCGGGCCAAGCGCCTGCAACTGGGCGCGCAGGGTGTCGATGCGGGCCTGGCTGGCTGTCTGGGCTTCCAGAAACCGCCCGCGCCAGTCGGCAAGCCGGGCGCGCAGCTGTTCCAGAACCAGATTGGAACTGCGCCCGTCGTCAAGCGCGGCTTCGGCGCGACGGGCCAGAAACTCCCACACTGCCAGATCGGGCAGCACCGGCATCGGCGATGCGCTTGGCTGCGGCGCGGCGGGAAGCTGTACCGCCCCGGCGGGCGTGCCCAGCCTCGTATCCCCAGAAGCAGCCGCATCGGACGCGGCTTCGCCGCTGTCGGTGGCCTGGGCGTGCGTATCGGTGGCCAGTGCTGCCAGCAGCAGCGCCAGCAGCGCGGCCGCGACAGCGTGGCGCATCAGCCCGGCCCTTCGGTTCCGGCAAAGACCCCGGGCAGCGGCCGCGCCTGCGCCGCAAGCCATTCGGGTACCGGCAGGCCCTTTTCGCGCAGGAAGGCCGGGTTGAACAGCTTGGACTGATAGCGCGTGCCATAGTCGCACAGGATGGTGACGATGGTGTGGCCCGGGCCCATTTCGCGCGCCATGCGGATGGCACCGGCAACATTGATGCCCGACGAACCGCCCAGGCACAGACCCTCATGCGCCAGCAGGTCAAACACGATCGGCAGCGCTTCGGCATCGGGGATGCGAAAGCTCATGTCGGGCTTCAGCCCCTCCAGATTGGCGGTGATCCGCCCCTGGCCGATGCCTTCGGTAATCGAGGATCCTTCGGATTTAAGCGCACCCGTGGTGTAGAAGCTGTGAAGCGCGGCGCCGTCGGGGTCAGCCAGGCCAATCTTCACGCCCTTGGACTGCAAGGCCATTGCGACACCGGCCAGCGTGCCGCCCGAACCCACGGCACAAATGAAGCCGTCGACCTTGCCACCGGTCTGGTCCCAAATCTCCGGGCCGGTCGATTCGACATGGGCCTGACGGTTGGCGACATTGTCGAACTGGTTTGCCCAGATCGCGCCGTTGGGTTCTGTCCTGGCCAGTGCCTCGGCCAGCCGGCCGGAATAGCGCACGTAATTGTCGGGGTTGCGGTAGGGTACGGCAGGCACCTCGACCAGCTCGGCGCCGGCGAGCCGCAGCATGTCCTTCTTTTCCTGGCTCTGTGTCTCGGGGATGACGATGACGGTGCGAAACCCCATCGACGCGCCCACCAGCGCCAGCCCGATGCCGGTGTTGCCGGCGGTGCCCTCGACGATGGTGCCGCCGGGGCGCAGCGCGCCGCGCGCCACTGCATCGCGAATGATCCAAAGCGCGGCGCGATCCTTGACCGACTGGCCGGGGTTCAGGAACTCGGCCTTGCCGAGGATTTCGCAACCGGTCGCTTCGGAAGCGGCGCGCAGGCGGATCAACGGTGTGTTGCCGACAGCATCGGCCAGATCGCGTCGGATTGTCATGGCCGGCCCTCGGACGGTTGCCACAGTCCGCCCGGTGATAGGCGCGCCGAAGCCGGAACTCAACCCGCCGCGCGCAGGCCGTCGCGGGCTCGTGACAGCCACAGCGCCGACAGGATCAGCGGTGCGTTCTGAACCTCGCCACTGTCGATCAGCGCCATCAGCCCGGCGAAGTCCATCACATGGCAGCGGATATCCTCGGCCTCGCTGTCGAGCCCGCCCAGCCATGCGCCGGTCTGGGGCAATTCGACCAGCCCGATCCAGGAATACAGGAATTCCGTCACCGCACCGGGCGAGGGGTAGTATTCGGCCACGCTCAGCAGCCGGCCCAGAGTCAGGCCGGCTTCCTCGGCGGCTTCCCGGCGGGCGGCATCTTCGGGGGTTTCGAAGGGGTCGACGCGCCCGGCGACCGCCTCCAGCGACCAGGGTTGCGCATCGCCACGGGCAAAGGGGCCCATGCGGAACTGTTCCACCACCAGCACCCGGTCGCGGGCCGGGTCATAGGGCAGTACGGTGACCGCATCGCAGGCGAC
>SKWP01000268.1 GCA_007128865.1 Paracoccaceae bacterium | reverse complement strand
GCCCGCCCACCCACCCCGGCGTGCCGGGGCGCGTGGCACCTCAGCGCGCGGACGGGGTGAGAAAGACCTCGGCCCTGGCGGCGCGGCCCTGTGCATCGATGACCGAGAGCGCGACAAACCCCGGTCCGGGCAGGTCGATCAGCGCCTCGCGGCGCTGCAGGCCGGTGGCCACGGGTGTGCCGTCGGCCAGCACCGTGAAGGGCGCCGTGCCCCGGTCCACCCGCAGCATCAGCGGCCCGCCGCCGGTATCGATTTCCGCCCCGGACGGCGGGAAGGCCAGCACCGGTGCATCCGCGTCGGCGCCGGTTGCGGCACCGCGCGGGCGGAAGCGGCGCAGCGGCGGCGGAAGCTGGCCGGTGGACACGGTCAGGGCAGCCGGCGGCGGCGGGGGCAGCGGGCTGAGTGCCGGCTTGAGGCGCGCGAAGGTCTGGAACAGCACCGGCGCGGCGACATCGGCGCCGAAGGCGCCGGGCACCGGCGTGCCATCGGCCCGGCCCAGCCACACCCCGGCGACATGGCCGCCGTCAAAGCCGATCGCCCAGGCATCGCGGTGGCCGTAGGAGGTGCCGGTCTTCCAGGCCAGCCGGTTTCCGCCGCTGCCGCCTGCCTGCGCCGTTCCGGCAAGGATATCGGCCACATGCCAGGCGGCGACTTCGGACACCATGCGACGCGGCGGGACGGCGGCGGGTGTTTCGCGGCTGTCGTGCCGCAGCGTCACCGGCACGCCGCCCCGGGCGAGCGCGGCATAGAGCGCCACCTGCCCCTCGAGGCTGACCCCGACCCCGCCCAGAACCACGGCGAGGCCCGGCGCGGCGCCGGACGGCAGTTCGGTTTCCGCTCCGGCGCGGCGCAGCGCGGCCATGATCCGTGCCGGGCCTACGGCTTCGGCAAGGCTGACCACCGGCAGGTTGAGCGACAGCTGCAGCGCCTCGCGCACCCGCAGGGTACCGCGGAAGATGCGGTCGAAGTTCTGGGGGGCGTAGCCGGAAAAGCTGGTCGGGCGATCCTCGATCAGCGTTTCGGGATGGGCGATGCCATCGTCGAACGCCATCGCATAGACCAGCGGCTTGAGCGTCGAGCCGGGAGAGCGCAACGCCCGGGTCATGTCGACGAAGCCTTCGCGGGCGTCGTCGGTGTAGCCGGCCGAGCCGACGCTGGCGAGGATTTCGCCGGTGCCATGGTCGGCCACCAGGATCGCGACCGACAGCCGCGGGTCGCGTCCGGCCACGGCATCCGCGGCCAGCCGTTCCAGCCGGGCCTGCAGGCCGGCGTCAATCGTGGTGCGGTGGGTGGTGCGGGCGGGCTCGGCCGCACGCAGCCGGTCGGCGAGATGCGCGGCAAGCCGGGGAAACGGGCGTCGGGCATCCGGCACCGTTTCGGCCCGCGCGGCATCGGCGGTGTCGGTGTCGATCACCCCGGCCGCGGCCATGCGCGCCAGCACCCGGTCGCGGGCGGCCGTGGCGTCGCTGTGGTGGCGGTCCGGCCGCCGGGTTTCGGGCGATTGCGGCAGGGCGACCATCAGCGCGGCCTCGGCCGGCGTCAGCCGCCGCGGTTCCTTGCCGAGCCAGGCATGGGTGGCGGCGCGCAGCCCCTCGATATTGCCGCCATAGGGGGCATGGTGGAGGTAGAGCGCGAGGATCTCGGACTTTGACAGGCGCCGTTCCAGTGCCAGCGCCAGCCGCATCTGGCGCAGCTTGCCATCCCAGCGGCCGGTCGGGCCGTCCTCGATCAGCCGCGCGACCTGCATGGTCAGGGTGGACCCGCCCGATACGACCCTGCCGGCACGCAGCGACTGCAGCGCGGCGCGCGCCAGTGCGCGCGGGTCCACCCCGCGATGTTCGGCAAAGCGCCGGTCCTCATAGGCGATCAGCATCGCCAGAAAGGCCGGGTCGGCGCCGTCGGCGCCCATCGGCAGGCGCCAGCGTCCGTCTGCCACGGTATAGGCCCGCAGCAGGCTGCCGTCGCGGGCCAGAACCTGCACCGAGGTTTCCGCGATCAGCGGCGGCAGCTCGGTGGCCGCAACCCAGGCGTCGAAGCCGTCGCGCCCGGCGGCTGCCAGCCACAGGCCGGCTGCCGCCGCCATCGCCAGGCGCGCAATGCCGCGGCCGGTCATCGGCGCTGCGGCGGCCGCCGCGTCATTCGGCCCGCACACCGGCGCGGCCGGCGTCGGTTCGGGCGCGATAGGTCGGGCGGTACATGTCCTCGACGCTGGCAGCGGGGTGGTGATACGCCCCCGGGGTGATCGCCCGCACGATATAGCCCAGCCGCAGGGTGCCGGTGCCGCCCCAGTCGAGCGCGGCCATGAAGCGGTCCTGCCGGAACTCGGCATGCTCGACCCATTCGTGCAGGTCGAGCCATTCGAGCGCCCGCACATCGCCGCCGCGCAGCAGGTTGGGGTTGTCGATCTCGAAGCCTGCGGGCAGCGGATCGGTCACGGCCAGCCGGGCCAGCGTATCCTCGAATGCGGTGATCTCAAGCACCGTCACCAGCCGCGTGCCGGCCGGCACCGACCGCAGATCGGCGGGTTCGCCGTCGAGCGTGTAGTGCATCCGGCTGATGCGATAGCCGTTGCCCTGCGCCGGCTCCGGTTCATCCGGAATGCCGTAGGTGGCCAGCGTCACCGTGGCCGGGCGGCCCGAGCCGTTGCGGATGTCGAGCCTGCCGGTGCCGAGGGTGCGGTCGTCCACCAGCCGTATCAGCGGGCCGGCAACCGGCTGCCCGTTCAGGGTGAAGCCTTCGGCGCCGGGCCGGTCGATCAGCGCATGGGCGGCCAGCAGCGTCCACACGGCCTCCTGCGTCGACAGGTCGCGATCGGCCTGACGGGCGATCACATCGGTCAGGGCCGCACGGTCCAGCGCATCGCTGCCGGCCTGCACCGCCAGCGTCAGCAGCGCGGCGGCATCGCGCAGGTTGGTGCCGTAGTCGGCCCGCCACAGGCGCCGTTCCGGCTGCGCGATGGCCTGCTGCATGAGCCGGCCGGCGCGGGCGAACATGGCATCGGCGCGGGTCTGGTCGCCGTAATGGGCCAGCGCCGCGCCAAGCTGACCGGCGGCAAGCGGCGTGTCGAAGGCGTCGGCCTTGACGTCGGCATAATAGCGCAGATCGCCCACCGCCGCGGCGCCCTCGCGCGCCAGAACCATCAGCGCATAGGCCCAGGGTGCGCCGCCAGAGTCGAAATCCGGGGCAAAGTTGATCTGGTTGCGCAGATTGTCCAGTGCCATGCGAAAGGCGGTATCGGGCACCGCATGACCCCGCGCGCGGGCGCGGCTGAGGAAATCGGTCACGAAGGCATCGAGCCACAGATCACCCGAGGACGGGTACCACAGCCCGAAACTGCCGTTGCCGGTCTGGTTGGCGAGAATATCGCCCACCGCTCGCCCGACCCTGTCGTGCAGATCGTCGGCATGGGCAAGGCCCATCACCTCGGCCACTTCGCCCAGATACAGCAGCGGCATTGCCGCCGCCGCAATCTGTTCGGTGCAGCCAAAGGGGTAGCGATCGAGCATCCGCATCAGCCGCGCGGTATGCAGCCGCGCCATCGGCCCGACCGCCAGCGTGGCGCTTGCGGTTCCGGGCATCAGCCCGGCAAAGACATCGGCATCCAGAACAAAGCTCTGGCCGTCGCCGATCTCGAAGCGTGACAGGCGCACCAGTTCCGGGTCGTTGACCTGCACCGGAAGGCGGAGATTGCGCGACAGCGTGCCGCCGTCGGGCAGCGCCAGCGCCACCGTGATTTCGTGCAGGCCGGTATCGCGCGCCGAAACCGGAACCTCGATGCGCGCCCGCCCGCCCTGTGTCAGGTCAAGGCCCGAAGGCACGGTGCCAAGCTGCAGCGCTGCCGGTGCGGCAATGTCCAGCCCGATCCGTCCGGCCGGCCCGCGGGCATGGGTGATTTCCAGCAGCAGCCGGCTTTCGTCACCCGGCGCCATGAACCGCGGCAGGCTGGCGGTAACCACCACCGGGTCGCGCACCAGCACGTCGCGGCTGGCCTGCCCCACGGCACGGCCCGACCATGCCACCGCCATCAGGCGCACGGTACCGTTGAAGGCCGGCATGTCGAAGCTGGTCGAAACCGTGCCGTCGGCGCCCACGGTCAGCGGGCCCGAGAAGAAGGCGACCAGTTCTTCGGTCGGGGGTGGCGCATCGAGCCGCGCGCGCATTCCGGCGTCACCGCCCGACCGCACGCTGCCCATGGCGCCCTGATGGCCGTCGATCAGCCGGCCGTAGATGTCGCGCAGCCCCATGCCCAGCCGTCGCTGGCCAAAGTAGTGGCCTTCGGGGTCGGGCGCGGCAAAGCCTGTCAGGTTCAGGATGCCCACATCCACTGCGGCGATGGTGGCGTGTATCGTCTCGCCCGGCGCCGCACCCTTGATGCGCAGCGCCACCTCGAGCGGCCGCCGCGGTTCGGCCTCGGCGGGGGCGACAAGCTCGGCCGAAAGCCGGCGCGGGCCGGGGTCGACGGCCGCATGGGCCAGGCCCAGCGCCCGCGCCGGCATGCGCGCGTCGCCTTCGCCCATCGGGCGCAGCACGCTGGCCGCGACATAGGCGCCGGCGCCCCAGTCATCGGTAACCGCAAGATCGATCAGGTTCTCGCCTTCGGTCACCTCGATCACCTGCATGTCGATCAGCCGGTTCGACATCACCTTGACCAGCGCGGTCCCGGCCGAGCGTGGCACGATGCGCAACTGTGCGGTGTCGCCGGGGCGGTAGGCGGCGCGGTCGAGCGCGGCTTCCAGCATGTCGGGCGTGTCCACCGTCGCCGCGGCGGCATACCAGCCGGCATCGAAGGACACCGAAGCCGCCGCAAACGGGCCTTCGATGCGTTCGACGATCAGCTCATGGCGCCCCCAGTCCACCCTTGCCCCCACGGCAACCGGACCGG
>SKWP01000383.1 GCA_007128865.1 Paracoccaceae bacterium | reverse complement strand
AGGTCGCGCAGGACAAGCTTTCCGATGCGGCCAAGGCCGTTCAGGGCAATGCGTGGGCTCATGGGGATCAGGCCTTTGCTTGGGTATCGGCGCCGATGGCATCGACGCGGGCTTGGAGGGACAGGCGGCTGAGGCTTTCGACAGGCAGTTCGACGAAGGCCATGATCCGATGGCGCAGCGCGGCATAGGTCCGGTCAAAGGCCAGCGCCCTCTCGGCGTCGGTTCCGGTCGCCGCTGCGGGGTCGGGCAGGCCCCAATGGCCGCTGATCGGCGGGCCGGGCCAGGGCGGGCAATCCTCGGCCGCGGCTGTGTCGCAGACGGTCAGGACGAAATCCATGGCGATGGCGTCGGGTTTCCGGAACTCCGAAACATGCCTGGACCGCAGGCCGGCCGTGTCGTGGCCATGGCGTTTCAGGCTGTCCAGCGCGCGGGGGTTCGGCCCGGTGCCGGGGCATGTTCCGGCCGAAAAGGCCCTGAACCTGCCCTTGCCCAGATCGCGCAGCAGCGCCTCGGACATGATCGAGCGGGCCGAGTTGCCCGAACAGATGAAGAGCACATCGAAGCCGGTGTCGCACCGGGGGGCCGTCGCCGGTTTGCCGGAAAGCAGGCGGGCCAGCAGCTCGGGCCGGGCCCGGCCGACGTCGAGCGCAAGGTAGCCGATCAGCCCCTCGGTCGCGTCCAGATCGACCGCGTAGCAGAGCGACCGTCCCTGCCGCTCGACGCCGACAAGGCCCGAGGCGGTCAGGTCTGCCAGGTGATGCGAGAGCGTGTTCTGTTTCAGGCCCAGCGCCCTGGCGATTTCGGTCGGTCGCACACCTTGCGGGGCAAAGCGCATCAGCAGGCGGAACACGGCCAGTCGGCCGGGATGGCCAAGCGTGGCGAAGGCAGCGACGGCGCGGTTTATTTCCATAGTTCCTGAATAAAGGAAATATTCGCGCGCGTCGAGTGAAACTATCATGACAGTGGCGACGCGGCAGCAGTTCTGCCGGCACGAACAGCGGAAAGGCGCGCCAGTGCCTGCGTGTTGCCGTCCGTTTTCAGCCGGCCGGGATCAGGCGCGTTCGACGTAGGTGAAATCTTCCGTGTTCACGACCACCGCCTCGCCTTCTCCCACAAAGGGCGGCACGGTGATGCGCACGCCATTGTCGAGAATGGCAGGCTTGTAGCTGTTGGCCGCGGTCTGTCCCTTTACCACCGGCTCGGTCTCGGCAACGGTGCAGGTGACCCGCTGCGGCAGCGTCATGTTGAGCGCCTCTTCGCCGAAGTATTCGACATTGACGGTCATGCCATCCTGCAGGAACGGCCGGCGGTCGCCCAGCAGGTCGGCGGGCAGTTCGATCTGTTCGAAGGTCTCGGCATCCATGAACACCAGCATGCCGTCGGTTTCATACAGGAACTGCTGGTCCTTCTGGTCCAGACGGACCCTTTCGACCTTGTCCTCGGAGCGGAAACGTTCGTTCAGCTTGGAGCCGCTGCGGAGGTTCTTCATCTCCACCTGGGCAAAGGCACCGCCCTTGCCCGGCTTGACATGGCTGACCTTGACCGCGACCCAGAGCCCGCCGTCATGTTCAAGGATATATCCGGGGCGAATTTCGTTCCCGTTGATCTTCGGCATGTGACAACACCTTGTCAAAAGGTTGAAGGATTTTCGTTTGCCCCTATATCGCGTGGTTCGGACGCGGACAAGACAACCAGATATTGGGCCCGGACCAGCCCTGCCATGCAACAGGCGCATGGCAGGTATGACCAATGGGGATATCGAATCGCGCTTAAAGGGCGTATGAGAAGGCTCACGCCCGAAGAGCAAGAAAAAAGGACGGCAAGATGTTCGATTTCGTGGACAGCGCAGCCTTGAATCACGAACAGGGGCAACGTGCCCGAAAACTGTTCGCTGCCGTGGTGCTGGCCGCGCTTGACGACGCCATTGCGGACGACCGCAAATATGGCAATGGCCCCGAGCAGATCGCCCGCTGGGCGCGGTCGCGCGACGGGCGCGAGGTTCTTTCCTGCGCCGGGATCGACCCGAACGAACGGGTGGTCAAGGGCCTGATGGAATTCGTCGCCAAGGGCGTTCGCACCTCGGTGGCGCTGTCGCGCGAGGAAAGCGAGCGGCGTCAGGCACAGCTGCTGCTGGAGGCCGAGGCCGCCTGAACAGGCGCTTTCGGGCCTCGAAAACACTCTGGTCAGTAACGGCGCGCCCCAAGACCGGGCGCGCCGTCTGCCTTTCTGCGGGCAGCGTGGCCGGCCTGCCCGGCTCGCGGGCACAGAAACGTTGCAATCATGCGGGAAATGCGCCCTACTTCCCGGGACGCTCCAGCCGCCGATTGCCAGTGACCCAGCCGCCCGTCATCGAGATTCGCAACCTGCACAAGAGCTATGGCGCGCTTGCCGTTCTCAGGGGTATCGACATGGTCGCACCTCGTGGCCATGTCGTCGCGCTGATCGGGTCTTCGGGTTCGGGCAAGTCGACGCTGCTGCGCTGCCTGAACCTGCTCGAGGACAGCCAGCAGGGTGAAATCCTGTTTGAAGGCGAGCCGGTGCGCTGGCGTGGCACCGGGGCCGACAGGCGGCCGGCCGACAAGGCGCAGGTTCAGCGCATCCGCACCAATCTTTCCATGGTATTCCAGAGTTTCAACCTCTGGTCCCATCTGAGCGTGCTGCAGAATGTCATGGAGGCCCCGCTGAGCGTGCTGCGCCAGGACCGCGCCGAGGTCGAGGCACGGGCGCGCGGGCTGCTGGAAAAGGTCGGCATCGGCGACAAGGCCGATGTCTACCCCGCGCAGATGTCGGGTGGCCAGCAGCAGCGCGCGGCCATCGCCCGGGCGCTGTGCATGCAGCCGCGGGCGCTGCTGTTCGACGAACCGACCAGCGCGCTCGACCCCGAACTGGAACAGGAGGTGGTGCGGGTGATCAAGGCGCTCGCCGGGGAAGGCCGCACCATGATCATCGTGACCCACGACATGCGCCTTGCCGGCGATGTGTCGGACCATGTGATCTTTCTGCACGAGGGCCGGATAGAAGAACAGGGCCCACCCGATACGCTGTTCGGCGCGCCGCAATCGACGCGGCTGCGCCAGTTCCTGCGTGCCACCGAACCGGCCTGATGCGACAGGGCCGGAATCAACGACCAAGCAAGGGAGACGAAGATGAAAAGACTGATGCTGACAGCCGCCGTACTGGCCTTTTCGGCCGCCGCCGCTTCGGGGCAGGACGTGGTGCGCATGGGCACCGAGGGGCTTTACCCGCCCTTCAACTTCATCAACGATGCCACCGGCGCGCTGGACGGCTTCGAGATCGAACTGGGCAACATCCTGTGCGAACGCGCCGGCTTTGCCTGCGAATGGGTGGTCAACGACTGGGACACCATCATCCCCAACCTGGTCGCGGGCAACTATGACACCATCATCGCCGGCATGAGCATCACCGATGCCCGCCGCGAGATGATTTCCTTTACCGAGGCCTACAAGCGCGCCAGCCCGTCGGCCTACATGGCACTGGCCGGGACCGACCCCTCGGTGATCGATGACGGCGTGATCGCGGTGCAGTCCAATACCGTTCAGGCCGGGCTGGTCGCAGAGGGAACCGCAACCCTGCTGGAGTTTCCCACCCCGGACGATACCATCTCGGCGGTGCGCAACGGCGAGGCCGACGCGGTCCTTGCCGATCGTGAATTCCTGCTGCCCTTCATGACCGACTCGGGTGGCGAACTGGAGTTCATCGGCGATGCGGTCACACCGGGCGACGGGATCGGCATGGGCATCCGCCAGTCCGACGACGATTTGCGCGCCGCCTTCAATGCCGCCATCGCCGCGGTCAAGGAAGACGGCACCCTCAACGAGCTGCTGACCCGCTGGTTCGGCGAGGACGAACCGCTGTTCTGAAACCTCAGCGCGCCGGGGTGCCGCTGACGCGCCCCGGCCGACCGCGGGCCCTGCATGTTCGCCTTCTGCACCGATCCGTCGATCCTGCCGGACTGGCAGTGGTTCGCCTGTTACCTGACCAGCGGGACGCATCTGGCGTTCTACCGCTCGTTTCTGGTGGTGATCCTGCTGCTGTCCGTCACCGCGCCGGTGGCGCTGGCCATGGGCATGGCCGGGGCGCTGGCGCTGCGATCCCATTTCGTGCCGATCAACCTGATCGGGCGGGGCTATGTGAACATGGTGCGCGGCGTGCCCGATATCGTGTTCTTCCTGTTCGTGCCCATCGCGCTGGGTCAGGGGATCGAATGGATCCTGCACCATATCCACTGCCCCGACTGGGATCAGCCGATACGCCGGGGCAATGATTTCATCGTCTGCCGCGAGGCCAAGGTTCCCCCGGTGGGGGCCAGCGCCTGGGCGCGCAATGTCTATTCCTTCACCATGGCGGTGGTGGCCTTTGCGCTGGTGTTCGGCGCCTTTGTCGCCAATACGCTCTACGGCGCGATGCAGGCCGTGCCGCGCGCGCAGGTCGAAACCGCCGAGGCCTACGGCATGAGCCGGGCGCAGGCCTTCCGGCGGGTGGTGATGCCGCAGATGTGGGTCTTTGCCCTGCCCGGCCTGTCCAACATCTGGCAGATCCTGATCAAGTCGACACCGCTGCTGTTTCTGCTGGGCATCCAGGATGCGGTCTACTGGGCGCGCGAGCTGGGTGGCGCCAAGACGTCGCTGTTCACCTATCCGCACCCGGACTGGCGGGTGTGGTACTTTCTGGTGCTGCTGGTCTTCTACCTGTTCCTGACCTGGATCAGCGAACGCGGCTTCGGCTGGCTGACGCACCGGCTCTCGCGCGGGCAGGCCACCGCCGAAGGCGACCGGTTGCGCCGGAGGACGGCATGAACCCCGGCCCCGGCACACCGCCCGCCCACCCACCCCGGTGTGCCGGGGCCGGGGCGGCGCGCCCCCTTGCCGGGCATGGCCCTGCCGCGT
>SKWP01000107.1 GCA_007128865.1 Paracoccaceae bacterium | reverse complement strand
GAGACCATCACCGACGAAATCTGGCAAGAGGATTTTGATCTCAAGCTGTTTTCGGTCATCCGGCTTTGCCGGCATTTCATTCCTGCCATGCGTGAACGCCGATGGGGGCGCATCCTGAACACGGTTTCGATACAGGGAAAGACCCCGAATGGCGGCGGCGCACCGACCAACGTCAGCCGCGCCGCAGGCATTGCGATGACCAAGATCCTTTCCAAGGAACTGGCACCTGACAACATCACCGTGAATGCACTCTGTACCGGAAGAATAAAATCCGCACAGTGGCCGGGCTTCTGGAAACGCGACGCGCCGGACTCCACCTTCGAGGAATACCTGGCCCGGGAAGGCAAGCGCATTCCGATAGGCCGCGTCGGGGAACCCGAGGAATTTGCAGCGGTTGCCCTGTTCCTGGCTTCGGATGCGGCATCCTACATCACCGGTGTCGCCCTGAACATCGACGGCGGGATGTCCCCCGCGGTCTGACCGGCACCAGAAACCGAGGCGGACCGCAGACCATGTCGAAAACACTGCTTTCTCTCGATGAGGTTTCGGAACTCACCGAAGCGATCCTGCGGGCTGCTGGCGCGGACCGGCAGAACGCGCAGCCGGTCGCACAGGCCACCATGGAGGCGGAACGCGACGGCATTGCAAGCCACGGCCTGATCTTCGTTCCGACCTATGCCGAGCATCTGCGCTGCGGAAAGGTCGATGGCAAGGCACGCCCGGCGGTTCACTGCCCGCGTCCGGGCGTGGTCAGGGTCGACGCCGGCTCGGGTTTCGCTCAACCGGCCATCCTGTCCGGGGAACCGCTGCTCATCGAGGCCGCGCGCCGGCAAGGCATCGCCTGCATGGCGGTCCAGAACTCGTACAACGCTGGCGTTCTGGGTCAGCATGTCGAACGGATTGCCGATGCCGGGCTGGTCGGACTTGGTTTCGCCAACGCCCCCGCTTCGATCGCCCCAGCCGGTGGCAAGGGGGCTGTCATCGGAACCAACCCGATCGCACTGGCAACGCCGGCAGGCCCCGATGGGCAGTCGCTGCTGATCGATCAGAGTGCCAGCGTCATCGCCCGCTCGGAAATCGCCCGCCATGCGGCAGAGGGCTGGGAACTGCCCGCGGGATGGGCGCTCGACTCCGGGGGGATGCCCACCACGGACGCTTCCCGGGCGATGGAGGGCACGGTTGCACCGGCCGGCGGTTACAAGGGTTTCGGATGGGGGCTGATCACCGAAGTATTCGCGGCGGCGTTGGCGGGCGCAACGCTTGGCATCAACGCAAGCCAGTTCCGCGGAACCGCCGGGGGGCCGCCCCGAACCGGGCAGTTCTTTGTCGCAATCGATCCCGAAGCCACCGCCGACGGGGGCTTTGTCGAAAAGCTGTCGGCGCTTTGTGATGCCATCGGATCGCAGGGGGCCCGCGTTCCGGGTTCGCGGCGGCGCAAGGCGCGTATCCACACCCGAATGATAGAAGTGAACGAAAAGCTGCTTGCAACGCTGCGGGCTCTGGAGCAGCCACCCGCCTGATTGACGCACTGGGGGAGCTCCCTGAATGCCGCACGCGCTGCCAGCCCTGTTCAATCGGGCGTGGGTCCGGACGCATCGGCAGATCAGATCCTGCTGTTATCGCGCCTTGCCGGTTTGCGGCCCGACGGAAGGCCCGGAAACCATTCATGGAATGATCGCATACTGCCGCGGCCGGGACCTGTGGCTTGTGCCCGGCATCGACCGCGGTCGGCAAAGGGATGAGCCGCAATGACCGATCACGGCAGCAAGGTCGGCCAAGTGGTGGTGATCGGCGCCGGCATCGTCGGCGTGTCTGCCGGGATCTGGCTGCGACGAAGCGGCATTCCCGTCACCCTTGTGGACCATGCCGCGCCTGGCCAGGCTGCCACATACGGGAATGCGGGTGTCCTGGCCGCCTGCGCGATCATTCCGGTTACTGTCCCGGGCCTGATCGCCAAGGGCCCCAGGATGCTGTTCGACCCCGATTTTCCGCTGTTCCTGCGGTGGTCGTATCTTCCCAGGCTTGGATCGTGGCTGCTGCGTTACCTTTCGCACGCCAACGGTCCCGATACGCGTCGCGTCGCCGGGGGTCTGGCACCGCTCGTCGTCGACAGCGTTGCCCAGCATCATGCGCTTGCCGGTGACGGCCCGGCTGCGGCGCTTCTGCGCCATACTGACTATTCCTTTGCCTACGCTGATCGCAGGGCCTTCGAGGCCGATGCCTATGCGTGGCAGTTGCGCACGGAGGCGGGATTCAGGCCCGTGATCCGGGAAGGCCGGGAACTGCGCGAATACGAGCCGGCGTTGGGGCCCGAAATCGGTTGCCTGGTCACGCTTGGCGAACACGGCTTCGTTCGCGATCCCGGCACCTATGTGACAAGGCTTGCCTCGGCCTTTACCGGAATGGGGGGCGTTCTGGTACAGGCCAGCGCCGTGGATTTCGACCTTTCCGGCGGTCGGATCCGGGCAGTCGAGACGTCGGCAGGACGGTTGTCATGCAACCACTGCGTTGTCGCCTCGGGCGCGTGGTCGAAACCATTGATGCGCAGGCTTGGCCTGCAGGTCCCGCTCGAGACTGAGCGCGGCTACCATATCCAATTCGAGAATGCCGCGCATATTCCAAAGACACCCATACACGTCGCCAGCGGGAAATTCGTTGCCACCCCGATGGAAGGGGGGCTTCGCTGCGCCGGCATCGTGGAATTCGGCGGTCTTGATGCAGGCCCGTCGACGAATCCGCTGCGTCTGTTGCGTCGTCAGGTCAGAAGAGCATTTCCGGACTTGCAGGCAACCGGAGAGCGCGAGTGGCTGGGCCACCGGCCCGCACCGGCCGACAGCCTTCCGCTGATCGGCGAAATCCGCAACACCGGTGTCTATTCCGCCTTTGGCCATCACCATATCGGCCTGACAGGAGGGCCGAAAACAGGGCGGCTGATTGCCCAGTTGATCACCGAAAATGCGCCGGATATCGACATGCAACCCTATACACCCAACCGGTTTGCGCGCTGAGGAACCGGCAGCAAACCGGCTGTTTCCGTTTGTCGGGTACGCCGGCTTGCAGCGATCTTGCGACGTGCCGGGCGCTTCCGGGCGCATGGCAGTCAGGGGCATGGCCCGGAAGGCTGCCCGCCCCGGTCCCGGCCGCAGGCTACGCGATCTGCCCGGCCGGCACCCCGGCGGAATGTGGAGCATCCGGCGGATCCCGGTTTCGGGGAGGCCGTCGATATCAGTCTGACGGTACAGGCCCCAGCTCGGCATCCGGTTCGGGAAGCGCCACCGGGGGGCCTTCTGCACCCGATACCCCGCCGGGCTGCGGCGGCCGGTCGACAGGAGGGGCAAAGTCCGGTGTGGCCCAGCTTTCGGGTTCGGGCGGCAGGGTCTGCGGCGAATAGACCGGCAAGGCCGAACCTTCCCCGTCGCCGAGCAGGGCATCGATTCGCTCGATGGCCCGCCCGGTCACATCCGCCTCTTCCAGCGCGAACAGGATTGCCCGGCTGTCGAGAATGGCAACCGCGCCGATGTCCCGCAAAAGCTGGGCGAGCACGGGCAATGCCGCCTCGAAGAATCGCTGCTGCTCGATCTCGCGCCAGATGCCCAGCGCCCGGGCGCGGTTTTCCTGCCGGGTGCGCAGCGCCGTGACCCGGGCATCAAAGGCATCGGCACGCGCGCGAAACTCTTCCGGGGAAAGATCGGGGCGGGCTTCGGTCAGCGCGCGTTCTTCCTCGATGAGGGCAGACTCGATTTCGCGGTTTTCGGCGGCCAGCGCGCGGGATGCCTCGGCCAGTGTCGCATCGACGCGACGGCCAAAGGCCGAGTCCTCGAAAAGGCGTTCCTGATCAAGCGTCACCAGCGCCGAGGTCACGCCAAGCGCGTAGATGTCCGTCGCAGGCTGGGCGCGGGCCGGCGCGGTCGCCCCCGCACCGGCGGCCAGTGCGAAGGCCGCCGCGACGGCCGCCGCAGCCCGCATCAGAACCGGGTCGAGATGATCAGGTCGAAGTTCTGCGGCTTGTCATAGCTTTCCTTGCGCAGCGCGCGGGAAAAGTTGAACCGCAGCGGCCCGATCGGCGTATCCCAGAACAGCGAAACGCCGGCCGATGCGCGCCAGCGGCGGCTGTCGTCCACGATGTTCCCGCCTGCACCGACCTTGTCGTTCAGACCCCAGACCGAGCCGACATCCATGAACACGCCGCCGGAAAGGCCGTATTCCTCGGGCAGGCCAAGCGGGAAATCGGCCTCCAGCCGCGCAACGGCGAAATAGTTGCCGCCGAGCGCGTCGCGATTCACAGCATCGACATCCCGCGGACCGAGACCGTTGAAGGCAAAGCCGCGCATTTCGTCGTTCAGGAAGAAGCGCTCGGTAACCCGGCTGTTGCCGCGCTGCATGAACAGCGCACCGGCCTCAAGCTCGGCACGCAGGGTGATGTCCTGGTTTGCCAGCCGCTGTTCGACCGAACCAAGCGCCGTGGTCCGGAAATACCGGCGATCACCGCCCAGCCCGGCCAGATCGGCGTTCACGCGGAACAGGTAGCCGAAATTCGGGTTGACCAGCGAACGCCGGGTATCGACCGCATAGGTCAGACCGAAGGCGCTGGTGATCGGCCCCTTGCCGGTGTCTGCCACGATCAGCGGCGAGGTGTTCACGGCATCCACATTCAGGACCGAATCCTTGGACAGCCCGTAACGCACATCCAGTCGACCGAATTCACTGACCGGGAAGCCCAGCGAGAATTCCGTTCCCACACGGCGGGTATCGTAAAGCGCACCAAGATTGTCGGTGGTGCGATAGAAGGCCCCAACCCCCAGCGCCACATCGCGGCCCAGGAAGGCCGGTTCCTCGAAGTAGATCGACGTGTCGCGGCTGGTCGTCCCGGTGCTGAGCGAGAAGTCGAGCCGCTGCCCCCGGCCCAGCCAGTTGGTTTCGGAAAAGGT
>SKWP01000188.1 GCA_007128865.1 Paracoccaceae bacterium | reverse complement strand
GGCGCGGCTGAACCTGTCGATGCTGTTCATCACCCATGATCTGCGCGTGGCGGCGCAGGTCTGCGACCGGATCATGGTCATGCAGCACGGCAAGCTGGTTGAGATCGGCCCGGCGGGCAAGGTGCTGTCCGAGCCCGAGCACCCCTATACCCGCAGCCTGCTGGACGCGATCCCGGGCAAGGCCTATGAGGACGCGCTCAAGGAGGTGGTCGAGGCCGGGTGACGCCCGCACAAAACGCCCGGGGGCTTGACCGACGCCTCACGGCAGCCGAACCTGCGTGGATGAACAAGCCCGATCACCCCACCACGCCAGCCACCCCAGCCAGGCAGTCGCTGCCCCCCCGCCCCGACCTTTCGAACTGGGGCCTCTTGCGGGTGTTTCATGTCATCGCCGACAACGGCTCGATCACCGCCGCGGCGCGGCGGCTCTCGGTCAGCCAGCCCTCGGTCTCGGCCGCCCTGCAGCGACTGGAAAACCAGATCGGGCAGAGGCTCATCAACCGCAGCAGCCGCGAATTCGTGCTTACCGCGCCCGGCCAGGTGCTCTTCGCCGAGACCACGCGCATGTTCCGCGCCGCCGTCCGGGCCGAGGCGCTGCTGGCGCAGCAGATCTCGGGCTTGACTGGTGAGGTTCATGTGCAGACCGTCACCGGCGGGCGCAGTGTGGTCTTCGACGAAACCCTTCGCCTGATGCATCAGCGCCATCCGGGCGTGAGCTTCCGGATCGATATCGCCTCGAGCCGCCAGATCATCCGCAATGTCGTCGATCGCGTCGTGCCCTTCGGCATCTGCCTGATGCATCGCCCCTATTCGGGGCTTGATTGCCATCTGATCCTGCGGGCCTCCTACGGGATCTTCTGCGGGCGCGAGCACCCGCTTTTCGGGCGGCGCGATGTAACGTTGGAAGACCTGCGACACACACCCTTCATCGATTTTGCCTGTTCCGCCGAGGGAAGCGTGCCCGAACCCTATCTGATCCTGCGTACCGCCACAGGGCTGGGCGAAAACACGATCGGCACCAGCACCGACATCGCCGAGATCATCCGCATGATCTCTGTCGGGCTGGGGGTGGGAATTCTGCCGCTGCCCGCTGCGGCGCCGGCCGTTCAATCGGGCTCGCTCTGGCGGCTGGCAGCGGGCAAGGTCAGCCTCGAGGCCGATCTCTATCTGGTCACCAACCCCGGCGCCCGCCTGACCGAGACCCAACGCGCCTTTCTAACCACCTTCTCGCAGGTGCTTGCCCGCACGGACCCCGATACGATCCTGCAAAGCGGCAATGCCGCTGGCACCGCGGTCTTTACCTGATCGGCGTTCATGCGCCCGTACGGCGCAGAGCGGGCTCGGACGGCACCAGGATCGGCGCGCCGACGCCGGTTTCAACGGCGGGGCGCGCATCGGCAGCACCGGCGCGGGTGATGATCGACTGCATGCCCTCGGGCAATTCGTCGATACGAAACCAGTGGGCCTGAGCCACCATGCCATCGATACCATCCATGACGGACCGCCCGAGGGCCGTGTCTTCAAGAGCGGGCTGTGCTGATCCAGCTGTCAGCCGGGTGCTGGACATGCCCCACGCGCCTGTGCAAGTCAGGGGCTGCCCGTTCGGCAGGACCGGCATGTCGGGCGCAAGGGGGATACATGCAGATCGGTTACCAGACGCTTTACCTGAAGAAGCGCTTTCCCCTGCGCATCTCGCGCGGAGAATTCCTTGGTGGCGAGAACCTGTACGTCTCGGTCAGCGACGGGGTGCATACCGGCTGGGGCGAGATGGCGCCCGTGGCCTCTGAAGGCGCGGCCAGCGCCGCCGAGGGGCAGGCCCAGCTGGAGGCCTTTCTGGCGCAGCTCGGTGCGGATGGGCTGGACGGCGCGATCCATGACATCTGGGCGCAGGCGCGTGCGGCGGGTGTGGGCGCCTGCGCGCTGGCCGCGCTGGACATCGCGCTGTGGGACCTTCTGGCCAAGCGGGCCGGCCTGCCGCTTTACCGCCTGCTGGGGCTGGCCCGGCGCGGCGTCGTCTCGTCGCTGACCGTGGGGATCAACCCGCCCGAGGTGGTGCGCGAGCGCGTGCCGCTCTTGCTGGCGCAGGGCGCGCGGGCGCTGAAGATCAAGCTTGGCAGCCCCGAGGGCGTCGAGGCCGACCGCGCCATGTTCGCCGCCGTGCATGAGGCGGCATCGGGCAGCGGTGCCGTTCTGCGCGTCGATGCCAATGGCGGCTGGTCGCTGGATGAGGCCCGCGCCATGATGGCCTGGCTGGCCGAGCGCGAGGTGGAATATGTCGAGCAGCCGCTGGCCAAGGGCGCCGAGGACCAACTGCCGCATCTCTTCAAGACCCGCGCCCTGCCGGTCTTTGTTGATGAATCCTGCCAGTTTGCCAGCGACATCCCCGGCTATGCCGATTGCGTGGACGGGGTGAACCTGAAGCTGATGAAATGCGGCGGCATCACCGAGGCGTTGCGGATCGTTGCCACCGCCCGCGCGCATGGGCTGAAGACGATGATCGGCTGCATGGGCGAAAGCTCGGTCGCCATCGCCGCCGGGGCCTCGCTGGGCGCGCTGTTCGACTATATCGACCTCGATTCGCACCTCAATCTTGACCCTGACCCGGCCGAGGGCGCGCCCTTCACCGACGGCGTCACCCTGCCCGCCGACCGGCCCGGACATGGCGGCCAACTCACGAAAGGCCAAGCCGATGCTTGATCCCGCCCAGCCCATTGCGCTGTTCACCGAAGGCACTTTCGGCAAGATCAATGCCAAGATGGCCGAGGGCATCCTGCGCTATGGCAGCAACCCGGTCGCCGCGGTGATCGACAGCAGCCAGGCCGGCAAGCGGGTCCGGGATCTGACGCCCATCGCCAGCGATGTGCCCATCGTCGCCTCGCTGGACGAGTTGCAAGCGCTGTATCCGAACCTTGAGGAAATCTCGCTGGTGGTGGCCTGGTTCGGGGACGATCTGCGCGCTGGCCATTGCCGCATCCGGCCGATGGTGACGGAAAACGATCTGGGTGACGTGTCGCGAGACTGGAATGTTGGCGGGCTGGCGCGGGCGCAGGCTCAGATGGTGTCGCGGGGGGACGATGCGGCTGCCTATGGTGGTACGCCGGCCGACTTTGCCACCGTGCAGGCGATCAAGGAGATCAAGGCGCGCGGGCTGAGGGTGACGCTGCATCCCTTCATCATGATGGACGTGCCGTCGGGCAACGAATTGCCGGACCCCTATGGCGGCGCGGAACAGGCGCCTTATCCCTGGCGCGGGCGGATCACCTGCCATCCAGGGCCGGGCGAGGCCGCAAGCGCCGACAAGACGGCAGCGGCGCGCACACAGGTGGATGCGTTCCTGGGGGCGGCTGCTGCGGGCGATTTTTCCGTCGTCGGCGAAAGCATTTTCTATACCGGGGCGACGGACGACTGGGGGTTCCGTCGTTTCATCCTTCACCACGCCCATCTGGCGGCCGCTGCGGGCGGGGTCGACGCGTTCCTGATCGGCTCGGAAATGCGTGGCGTTTCCAGACTGCGCGATGCGGCAGACGCGTTTCCCTTCGTGGAGGCGCTGTGTGCGCTGGCCGGCGAAATTCGCGCGGTGCTGGGGGCCGGAACGAAAATCAGCTACGGCGCGGACTGGAGCGAGTATTTCGGCCATCAGCCGGCTGACGGCAGCGGCGACGTCTTCTTCCATCTCGATCCATTCTGGGCGCATGGAGAAGTCGATGCGGTCGCGATCCATAATTACATGCCGTTGTCGGACTGGCGCGACGAGGACCATGCAGGCGGCAATCCGGACGGGTTTGTCGAGCCTTATGACCGGGCAGGGATGGCCGCGCAGGTGGCGGGCCCGGATTTCCAGACCCTGGCGGTCGGCGGCAATGGCCTCCGTGTCGAAGGTTCGCCCGGCGATGGTCATGGGCAGCAGGTTGCGCCGTTCCAGATTGCGAAAATAGACAAAGGGCAGTTGATCCTCGAACTCCTGCCGACTGTAGTCGCGGCCCTGTTCATCCCGATACACGAACTGGTGGCCGCCCAGGGACTCTTGATAGATGAAGCCTTCCAAGAGGGGACTGTAAAACAGCAGCGGCTCGTCCCCTCC
Organism: Paracoccaceae bacterium; assembly: GCA_007128865.1. Classification (GTDB taxonomy): domain Bacteria; phylum Pseudomonadota; class Alphaproteobacteria; order Rhodobacterales; family Rhodobacteraceae; genus Rhodobaculum. Next base: position 877 of record SKWP01000188.1, on the reverse strand, counting down.
GGATCCCGCGACCTTGTCGAAAATCGCGGGCAGAAGAAAGCTCAGGGCCAAGACAGCCAAGACGGCCAGGACCATCGTGCTCCATCGCGAGACCGGGGTCAGCATGCGGGACGGTATACGTGGGGACATCACGCGCCTCCCTGGTGAAATCGGCGGCAGGGTTCAAAGACGCCAAGCAGCGCCAAGGGCAAAAGAATCACCAGCCAGGGCAAGGCCGGGGTGAACCAGCCGTAACCGAGGCCCGTCATGAGGACGAAAGCCGCCGTCCCGTACACGAGCCCCAGGAACAGACGTCGCGGCCAACCGGGCTCCAGGAGCAGGATCGCCGCTCCCAGGTAACCCATCAGCCCGGCCGCGTACCAGGGAGCCATGGTCGCCAATGCGGACAGACTCACCTCGGCGGGAAAATATCTGGTCATGGTCAGGTGGGTCAGTCCGGCGACCGTCCCGATTACCACCAGGACATGCCCCAGGCCCGCCAGCAGGCTCCAGGCAAGCATGGTTTCCCTGGCAACGGGCAGGTGCAGGGCAATGCGCATCCGGCGGCCCAGCAGTTCGGGAACGAACTGGGCCGCGGCCAGGGCCAGGCCCGTGAGCAACGGCAGGTGGCGCATCTGATACTGGAACACGGTCTGGAGATGAACGGCCTGGTACCAGACCATCTGGGCGTGTTCCGTGTTCATCTGCTGCCGGATGTCCAGGAACACCTTGACGCAGAACGCCACGTTCACGACCAGGGCCGCCAGGAACACCCAGCGCAGTTTCAACCCTTCCTTGAGCAGTATGGATCGAATCATTCCCCCTCCCGGTCAATATTTGCCCATCAGGCCGATAAATCCATCCTCCAGGCTCATGGGCGCCCGGCAAAGCTCCAAGG
>SKWP01000243.1 GCA_007128865.1 Paracoccaceae bacterium | reverse complement strand
CAGATCGCCAGGCCCAGCCCCGCCCCGCCGGCCTGGGCCTGATCGGTCAGCCGGGCGAATTTCTCGAAGATCAGCGCCTGGCTCTTCTTGGGAATGCCCGAGCCATTGTCGGCAAAGTCGATTTCCACCATGTCGCCGCTGCGCCGCACGCGGATGTCGATGCGCGGGGAGTCTGCATCGCAGTACTTGCGGGCGTTCGACAGAATGTTGATGATCACCTGCGAAAGCCGGCCGGTATCGGTGCGAACGGTGAAATTCTCGGCCGCATGATCCCTGTCGATGGTAAAGCGGCGCTGCGGCGAGATCGAGTTGGACGACACCAGCGCCCGGTCGATCAGCCGCGACAGGTTCTCTTCCTGAAGCTGCAACTGGACCTGCCCGTGTTCCAGCACGCTGAGGTCGAGCAGGTCGTCCAGCAGCCGGGTCAGCCTGATCGCCTCGTCCTGGATGATGCCCGCGTATTTATGCTGCATTTCCGGGTCCAGCCCCTCGGCATCCTTGAGGATTTCCGAAAACGCGCGGATCGACGTCATCGGGGTGCGCAGCTCGTGGCTGATCTGCGACAGGAAGGCATCCTTCTGCACGCTGAGCTTTTGCAGCATGTCATTGGCCTCGCGCAGCTTGCGGGCCGTGCGTTCGAGTTCTTCAGACTTGGCCTCGATCTGGCTGGAATATTCCATGATCTGGGCCGTCTCGTTGGCCACCGCCATCAGATCCTCGACCGAAACGAAACTGCCGCCGGCGATCTGGGCAATCATCGCATGGGCCGTCGCAGCGCCGACCGAGCCGGCCAGCCGCCGTTCGAGGCTTTCGAGGAATTCCGGCGTGGCGTCGGGCAGGAAGCCTTGCTTGCCCTGGGCGGCGGCCTCGGCCTGAAAGAAGCTCTGGGCCTCGGCGGCGCCAAGGATGCGCTGGGCCATGGCAAGCAGATCCTCGGCCTCGACGCCGCCGCGGTTCCAGCTTCGGGTGCCGGTCTGGATGTCGAACACATTGACGAACTGCGCGCCCTGCACCCGTTCGACCGGGGTCGGAAAGCTGGCCAGCGACACCGCAAAGAACGCCAGCGTGTTCAGACCCAGCGACCAGAACAGCGCATGCAGCAACGGGTCCATTCCGGTCACGCCGAACAGCGCCTGCGGGCGCAGCCAGCCGATGCCGAAGGGGCCTTCGGCCAGCACCGCCGCCGACAGCATCACATCGGGCCCGAAGCTGGGCAGGAACAGCGCATAAAGCCACACCGCAAACCCGGCAATCAGACCGGCAGCCGCCCCGCGGCGGTTGGCGCCGCGCCAGAACAGCCCGCCCAGCATTGCCGGCGCGACCTGCGCCATGCCGACAAAGGCAATCAGCCCGATGGCCGCCAGGGCCGCGCCGCCGCCGGTGACCCGGTAATAGACATAGCCGAGCCCCAGAACCGCGGCGATGGCGATGCGCCGGGCCTGCAGCACCAGCCCGCGCAGATCGCCCGGCGCGGCGCCGCCGTGCCGCGCCAGCCACAGCGGCACCACGATCTGGTTGGAAACCATGGTCGAAAGCGCGATGGCGGCGACGATGACCATCGAGGTCGCGGCCGAAAACCCGCCCAGAAACGCCAGCATCGCCAGCCCGTCCTGCCCCAGCGCCAGCGGCAGCTTGAGCACGAACAGATCCGGGTTGAGCCCCGCCGGCAGCACCTCGAGCCCGACCACGGCGATCGGCAGCACGAAGATGCTCATCAGGAACAGATAGAAGGGAAACGCCCAGGAGGCGGTTGCAAGGTGACGTTCGTCGGCATTCTCGACGACCAGCACCTGAAACATGCGCGGCAGGGTGAAGATGGCCATGGCCGACAGCATGGTAAGGCCCAGCCAGCGGCCGGGCTGAAGCTCCCACGCCGGGCGCACATGCTGGTCGATGCGGCCATAGACATCGCCCAGGCCGTCCGCCACGAACCAGACCACAAAGACCCCGACAGCCAGCAGCGCCACCAGCTTGACCACCGCCTCAACCGCGATGGCGGTGACCACCCCGGCGTGCTGTTCGTTGGCATCGAGCTTGCGGGTTCCGAACAGGATGGTGAACAGCGCCAGCCCGGCCGCCACCCACAGCGCGGTCTGCACCCCGTCGCTGGCAATGGCGCCGTTGCTGCCGAATTCGGGCGCAAACACCCCGAAGGACAGCGCAATGGATTGCAGCTGCAGCGCGATATAGGGGGTTGTCGCCACCACGGCGAGCAGGGTTACGATGGCGCCCAGCAGGTTCGACTTGCCGTAGCGCGAGGAAATCATGTCGGCGATCGAGGTGATGCGCTGGGCCTTTGCAATCCGCACCAGCTTGCGCAGGAACCACCACCAGCCGACGAAAACCAGCGTCGGCCCGAGATAGATGGTGATGAACTCCAGGCCCGACCGCGCCGCATATCCGACCGCGCCATAAAAGGTCCAGGCCGTGCAGTAGACCGACAGCGAAAGCGTGTAGATCAGCGGCGATGAAAGCCAGCCGATGCGGCGCCGGTCGGCGCGCCGTTCCACTGCAAAGGCGACCAGAAACAGGAATGCCACATAGGCAAGGCAGGTCAGCACCAGCGTATTGAACGAAAGCATCAGCCGGTGCTCTGGCGGCTTTCGCGGCCGGTCGACGGTGCGGCGGCCTCTTCCCCGTCGACCCCGCCACCGGGCGCGGATGTGCCCTGGCCGTCGATCTCGGGCATGAGCGCCCGCGAAAGCACCCAGGCGCCAAGGATCAACAGCATCCAGACGGCAAACAGATAGATGCCCTGCCACGCGGTTCCGGCCTCGGGGCCGTCCGCAGACTGCCACAGCATCGGCAGGGCCACCAGAAACACCCCCAGCACCGGCCACAACCGCGCCGCGTCCATGATCCGGCGGCGCCGGTAAAGCTCGCGTTCGAGATAGAGCGCGCGCGTGGGCGGTTTCATGGTGCGGCGATCTCGCGAACCGAGGCCAGCAGCTCGGTATTCGAGAACGGCTTGGTCATCACCCGGGTGGCGCCCAGACGCTCGGCCATGTCGCGGTCCTTGGCCTGACCGCGCGCGGTCAGCATCAGGATCGGCAGATCCCGCGTGGCCGCATCGGCGCGCAGATCCTGCAGGATCTCATAGCCGCTGCGGCCGGGCAGCATGACATCGAGGATCAGCACATCGGTCGGTTCGGCGCGCACCACCGCGGCGGCATCGGCACCGTCGCCGTGGCTGCGCACCTGCCAGCCGTCCCGCGCGAGAATGAAGCTGATCGCCTCGGCGATATGCGGCTCATCCTCGATCACGAGGACACGTTTTCCCATCCCGGCTCTCCTCCCGGTATCCTCCCCGCGGCAGCCTTGACCGGCCGCTCTTGAAATCGACTATCACGCATGCGCCGGATGCTGTCAAAACTCCTGTGCAAGAATCGACGGCTCGCGGCGTGCCGGGCAGGCAGCCCGCGGGCAGATCCGGCAGGTGGCGCCGACGATCAGCGGCTCCGGCCCGGCCGCAACCGCCGCCTCGCCCGGTGCCGAACCGCTTTCGGGCATGATCAGCATCGTTGCTTCCAGCACCTGCGGCAGTTCGAACCCGGCCGGATGCAGCGGCCGGCAATAGGCGAATGCGGCAAAGCCCTGCGGTCCGCGCCCGGCCACCGCCAGCCGCCGGCGCAGCGGCATCAGCGGTTGGGCCAGCGCCTGATACAGCGGCCACAGCGGGCAGGCCGCGCCGAACCTCGGAAACCCGAAACCGCCCAGCGGCCGGCGAAACACCAGCGTCCCCGAACCGTCACAGACCACCAGCCCCACAGGGGGCAGGCCCGGCGTATCGGCCGGCAACGCCGCCAGCCGCCTGAACAGCCGGTCGGGTTCGACGGCCAGCGCCGTCGCAAGCTGCGCCGGATCGGCGCCATGCGCGGCGATGGCCGCCTGCATCCGTGCAAGCGGCAGCGCCTCGGCATCGGCGCGGGCGCGTTCCAGATGGCGCAGCGCCAGCGCGCGGGCGGAATCGCTGGCCAGTTCGACCTGCCCGGCAATCAGATCGGCCAGCGGTGGCGGGCGCGGTGTTTCCAGTGCCGCGACATGGAACTGCTGCCGCGCCAGCCACGCCTCCAGCTCTTCCTGCGGCGAGGCAAGCGCCGTTTCGGCATCCGAGGCGGCCTCCAGATAGCGGACAAGCGCCTGTGCACCTTCTGCAAGCCGCTGCGAATCCTCGTCCAGGTTGGCATGGAAACGGCTTTGCCAGGCGGTATCGATATCGGCGGACTCATTGAGGATGGTCGCAATCGAACGCACCGATGACGCGGCCGAAAGCACCTCGTGCACGGTTGCCGAAAGATGCGGGTCATGGGTCATCCGGTCGGTCAGTTCGACCAGCTTGCGCTCCATTGCCTCGAGCCTGCGCTGCTGGGCCGCAAGCAGCCCCGCCCAGCCCGGAAACCGCCCGATGAATTCCTCGGTTCCTTCCAGTTCCGGGTACGGAGTGCCGAAGGCCGTCGCCCCGCCCTCGACACCGGCATCCGCGGCCGCGGCATCCTGCAACGCATCCAGGAGCGCCCGTTCCGCCCCTTCGGAAAGGGCGGCAACATCGACACCCAGCGCCCGGGCCAGACCTTCGACCAGCTCGGGCCCGACCCGGCGGCGGTTGTGTTCGATCAGATTGAGGTAGGAAGGCGAAATCCCCACCTTCCGGGCCAGTTCGGCCTGCCGGATGCCGGCCAGCACCCGCCGTTCCCGAATCCGCGTTCCCGTCAGCGCCGATCGCGCCGGCTGCCGCGCCATGCCGCTGCCCTCCGCGCTGCCGCCCCGCGCGAGCCTAGCAGAATTCGGCGCGGGATAAAGCGCGGCGCGGGCCGGCAACGCCCGCCGGCCGCCGCGGGCAGCCCCGCGCGGTGCCCAGGGCTCCGAACTCATGTGACGGTGACAAGGGTCGAATTTTCTGAATCTGTGCGGCTGCCTTGCCATGGAGCCGCTGATGACCCTTTCGAGCGAAAACCTCCCCCGCAGATCGCGCCTT
>SKWP01000211.1 GCA_007128865.1 Paracoccaceae bacterium | reverse complement strand
GGAGCCCCAGCCTAGACCGCAAAGCGGGCGCAGAAAACCCAAATCGTGCTGCCCTGCGGCAAGACGCGTTGCTGGCAGATGCAGAAAGGGGCAGCCGCGCGGGCTGCCCCTTCCGTTTTTCGCTCAGGCCGCGATGGCGGTCTGCCTTGTGACGAACGCCCTGCCGGCCGGGAGGAGACCGGCGGGTCGGATCGTGCCGGGCGATGCCGATCGCGTCGAAGCGATCACTTCGCCGCAGTGGCCTTCTTGGCCGCAGCGGTGACGTCGCCGGTGGCCTTCTTGGCAGCTTCGGTCATCTCGGCGGTAGCCTTCTGCACCGCGGCAGTGGCCTCGGCGCCCATGTCCTTGCCGGCGGCCAGCATCAGCTCGATGGTGTCCATCTGAACGCGCTTGGCGACTTCGGCGTAAGCGGCCATGTGCTCGGCAGCGGTTTCGGCCGAGGTCGAGGCGAAGTCGGTCATCGACTTCGAGTAATCGGCCGGGTCTTCCTTGACGACCGCCACATCACCCATGCGGGCGAGGGTTTCCTTCGTCCATTTGTTCGAGATTTCGGTCGACTTTTCAGCGGCTTCCAGAACCACCTTGCTCATTTTCTCGGCAAAGGCGGCAATGTTTTCGGCGGCGGTTTCGGCCTGGGCCGAGGCAAAATCGGTCATCGCCTTGGTGTAATCGGTCGGCTCTTCCTTCACCGTGGCGACATGGCCGAGGTGGCTGAGCGTTTCCCTGGTCCACTTGGTGGAGATCTCGGTCGATTTCTCGGCCGCTTCCAGCGCGACGCGGGTCATCTTCTCGCCCATGGCGGCCGAGCTCTTGAACATGTCCTGCATGGCCTTCACGTCCATCGGGAAGGACTTCATCATGTCCTGCATCATCTTGGTGTAATCCTGGGTCTTGGTCATCTGTCAATCTCCTGGCTTGCGGGTCGGGCCGCTGTGGGGAACGGCTTTTGCTTCCTGCACAGTAGATAGATGCTGCACCGCAGCATTGCAAGCTTTTTTTCTGCGGTGCAGCAATTTTCCCGGACGCTGCCGTTTCCCGCGCCTGCCGCCGCGGGCCTGGACAACGCCGGCAGGGGGCGGATGACGGCGTCAATCCTCGGGCTGGCCAACCACATAGCTGCCCGGCGCGGGCTCCAGCACCGGATGATCCGGGCCTCCGGGCGTGCGGGCGGCGATTTTCGCACCCGAACGGCGGCGCAGCCAGGTCTCCCATCGCGGCCACCACGAGCCGTCGTGGCGGGTGGCGCCGGCCTGCCAGTCCTCGGGGCTGCCCTCGACCGCGTCTTCGCGGGTGTAATGGCCGTATTTCTTCTTGGATGGCGGATTGACGATCCCGGCGATATGGCCGGATTCGGAAAGGATGAAGGTCTTGTCCTTGCTGCCCATGCCGGCGATGCCGCGAAAGCTGGATTTCCAGGCCGCGATGTGATCGCTTTCGCAGGCGATGGCGCACAGCGGCAGGCGGACATCCGCGATCCGCAGCGTTTCGCCGCACAGCTCGATCCCGCCCTCGGCAAAGCGGTCCTGCTGGCACAGCATGCGCAGGTATTCCACCGTCATCCGGCCGGGCAGATTGGTGGAATCGCCGTTCCAGTACAGCAGGTCGAAGGCCGGCGGCGGTTCGCCCAGCATGTAGCTGCGGATCGCCGGTCCGTAGACCAGATCATTCGCCCGCAGGAAGGAAAAGGTCCGCGACATGAAGAAGGAATGCAGATAACCCTTCTCGTCGACCTCGCGTTCGATCCCGTCGACGAAATCATCCTCGAGGAACACGCCAACCTCGCCCTTGTCCGAGAAATCCGTCAGCGTCGTGAAAAAGGTGGCCGAACGCACCGAACGGTCGCCGCGCCGGTGCATCAGCGCCAGCGACAGCGCCAGCGTGGTGCCGGCGATGCAGTAGCCGATGGCGTTGACCTTGTCCTCGCCGGTGATGGCCTTCACCTGGGCAATCGCGTCGAGATAACCTTCCTCGATGTAGGTATCGAGCCCGACATCGGCATAGCCGGCATCGGGATTGACCCAGGATACCACGAACAGCGTGTAACCCTGATCCACGATCCAGCGGATCAGGCTGTTGGCCGGCTTCAGATCGAGGATGTAGAACTTGTTGATCCACGGCGGAAACACGATCAGCGGCGTGCGGTGCACCTTTTCGGTCGTCGGCGCGTACTGGATCAGCTCCAGCATGCGGTTGCGGTACACCACCGCGCCTTCGGTGGTGGCAAGGTTCTGGCCGACCCGAAAGGCATCCTTGTCGGCCAGCGACACCAGCAGTTCGCCGTCATTGGCCTCGATGTCGCGCACCAGATTCTCGAGCCCGCGCACCAGACTGTTGCCATCGGTCTCGACAGCACGCGAAAGCGCCTCGGGGTTGGTGGGCAGGAAATTCGTCGGCGCCATCATGTCGAGGATCTGGCGGCCGAAGAATTCCACGCGCTTGCGGTCGCGTTCGTCCAGATGATCGAGCCGCGCGACGGCCTCGTGCATGGCCTCGGAAGTCAGCAGATACTGCTGCTTGATGAAGTTGAAATAGGGGTGGGTCTGCCAGAGCGGGTTGGAAAAGCGCCGGTCCGGGCCGGTGCGGTCTTCGGGCGGGGCGAACTTGCCGCCGCGCAGGGCTTCCTGCGCCTCGATGTAATGGCGCACCGCCTTGCCCCAGTACCCCACCTGATGCTCGATGATCCGCGAGGGGTTGTTGACCATCTCGGCCATGTAGGCGGTGGCCGCCTTCATGAACAGATCGGCGTCGGGCCCCTGAAGCTGCGGGCGCACCGGCCGGCGCCGGGCCAGCGCGGCGATCAGGCGCTGCGAAAGCTCCTCGATGCGTGACAGATTTGCATTGAGCCGTTCCAGCTTTTCGGCGGCTTCGGTTTGATCGCTTGTCATTGGCCAGCAATCCCCGTAACTTGCTGCTCTGCAGCATCGCCCCGTCCGAGATGGGGCCGACGCCGGAAATTCAGACCCCCGGGAAGGGACGTCCATGCGCTACATGTTCACTTACGACATGATGGAGAGCATCCGCAACACCAACGAATGGCTCGGGGCATCGGCCCGGGCGATGGCCTCCTACCCGATGTGGGGCATGGTGCCGCATCCGATGTTCAAGATCATGTCGGCCTGGGGCCGGGTGACCGAACGCAGTTTCGCCCGCATGGTGATCAAGCCCGACTGGGGTGTGCGCACCGTCGTCGGCGAGGACGGGCGCGACCATCTGGTCGAGCGCAGTGTCGAGGTAAGCCGCCCCTTCGGCGATCTGGTGCGCTTCAACGTGCTGGGCCGGCCGCAGAAACCGCGCCGGGTGCTTCTGGTGGCGCCGATGTCGGGGCATTACGCGACACTCCTTCGCTCGACCGTCGCCAGTCTGCTGCCGGATTGTGAAGTCTGGGTGACAGACTGGCACAACGCCCGCGACATTCCGGTATCGAAGGGCAAGTTCGATATCGAGGATTACACGCTTTACCTGATGGATTTCATGCGCCACCTGGGCCCCGATACCCATGTCGTCGCGATCTGCCAGCCGGTGCCGCTGGCGCTGGCCGCGGCGGCCTATCTGGCCGAGCTCGAACCCGATGCCCAGCCCCGCACGCTGACGCTGATCGGCGGGCCGGTGGACCCCGATGCCGCCCCGACCGAGGTGACCGACTTCGGCCGCAGGGTGACGATGGGGCAGCTCGAACATCTGGCGATCCAGCGCGTCGGGGCCAAATACGCCGGTGTCGGCCGGCTGGTGTACCCCGGGCTGGCGCAGCTGGCATCCTTCATCTCGATGAACGCCGAGCGCCACACACGCGCCTTTACCGACAAGGTCGTTGCCGAGGCCAAGGGCGAAGCCAGCGAACGCGACAGGCACAACCGCTTTTATGACGAATACCTCGCGGTGATGGACATGACCGCGGAATTCTACCTGTCGACCGTGCACCGCATCTTCAAGAATCGCGAAATCGCACGCAATGCCTTTGTCGTTGCCGGCCACCGGGTCGATTTCTCGCGCATCACCGCCATCGCGGTAAAGACCGTCGAAGGCTCGGAAGACGACATCTCGGCGCCCGGCCAGTGCGTGGCGGCGCTGGAACTGCTGACCGGACTGCCCGACAGCAAGAAGGCGCAGCATGTCGAATCCGGCGCCGGGCATTACGGCATCTTCGCCGGCCGGTCGTGGCGCGACAACATCCGCCCGATGGTGCTGGACTTCATCGACGCCAACAGCGGCGCCCCGGTTCAGCCCCAGCGCAGCGGCCATATCCGTCTGGCCAGCGGCGGGGACGCGCGCACCGGCACCTGAGAGCCGGTCCGCGCGACTGGTCCGGGATGGCGCGCGCCGCTCTCTGGCACAAACCGGCGCGGCCCCTTCGCCCCGGGCCATGCATTCAGGCCGAGGTTGGCAAGGGCGTTCCCGTCAGTCGAAGAACTGGCTGGGCTGGAAAATGCCGATATTGCGCAGCAGCTGGCTGAGGATATTGGGTTCCGGCACATTGCTCTGGGTCACGCGCCGCGAAAGCTGGACGATCTGGCCATCCTCCAGCCCGAAGGTCTCGACCCCGCTGACCCGTCCGGCCGCATCGAAGCTGACGGCAACCAGCGTGCGCTCGACCTCGGGCACCTCGCCCGGGCCGCCATGCAGCCGGCGGGACTGGACATAATACCAGACATCCTCGGTCACCAGGCCGGTGGCGCCGGGAAAGCCGATCTTTTCGGCCACATCGTCGCGCCGGTCCGCGCCGACCTCGATCAGCGCCAGCTCGTATTCATCGGGAACATGGCCGTGATGCCGGATCACCGGGCTGCAGGCAGCCAGTGCCGCAATCGCCACACCCGCGGTCGCGCCCAGGGCCAGCCGCCGCGCCGTCGTGCCGGGGCAGCTGCCCTGCCGCGCCCTGCCCCAAGCCTTGCCTGCCGCCATGTCCGCCCCCGCTCGTGTCGCCTGCCGGGTTGCCCCCGGCCTCCCATCCCGCTTACAGAAGGACTGGAGACGGTTCAAGGACTCTGCG
>SKWP01000117.1 GCA_007128865.1 Paracoccaceae bacterium | reverse complement strand
TCGCATCGGCGGATGCCCCGGCAAGACAAGGAACACACAGGATATTCTTGCCAGACCCGGCCATAGCCCGGGGCCGGTGCGGCTTGCCGAAACCGGTTTTGCACGCAAAACCTGACGCTGCCCCGCATGTTTGGAGTTGTCTGGTATAAACAACAATGTTACCATATTTTATATTCGGGCGGCGGTGATGATGCCGAGGCCCGGATACCACGGGAGGGTGATCGCGTTTCCTGACGGGATGCGATCGTTGGGACAGGCAGCGCCTGCTAGCCCGCGTTTCAGGTTGAGGAGCCCTGAGTTTTCCCGTGGATTTTCAGGAGTGCCGAAAGGCAATTGAACCAGTAATGGGAGGGATGATGATGTCCGAACGTCAAGGCAAGCCCGAAACCGATTCGGCGAAACGCCGGATCGCACAGATGCAGGGCGAAACCGCGCTCAGCCGTCGTGCACTGTTTACAGGTGGGGCAGCAGCCGGCGTCGGTGCGGTCATGCTTGCCGGCTCATCGAGCCCGGCCGAAGCATCCACCGGCGCGGAAGGCATCGAATGGGATTACGAGGTCGATGTCCTTGTGGTCGGCGCTGGCTGCTGCGGGCTTCCGGCGGCAATTCGTGCCAAGGATCTGGGCGCGGGCTCGGTCCTCATCATCGATGCCAACTATGACGCCGGCGGCAGGATGCTGCACAGCGGTGGCTTCACCTCTCTCGGCGGCGGCGATTCGGTCCAGTTGCGCGACATGGCCGGCGAAAGCGATGCCGAAGGCTTCGTGACGGTTCCGCCCGGGCACGACCCCGAAGAAATGGACGATAGCATCGATCTTCTCTTTACCGACATGACCGACTGGTCTGTCGTCGATGCCGCCGGACACGCGCCTTACCGCTACAACGAGCGCGACCTGAACCGTGCCTGGGCCGAAAACTGCCCGCCCACGCGCGATTTCTGCATCGAGAACCATGTGCGCTTTTCGCGCATCGGCGGCACCCATGGCGGTGGCGGCCTTTCGCGTGCGCGCGGCGCCAGAACCTTCCTGATGCTGGGGGACAGGACCGATATCGAGGCGGGGACGATCACGCGCGAGGACGCGGGTGTGGCGCATCCCGAAATGACCAGCCCGCTGGCGCCGGTGAAGATGACAAGCGGCAACGCCACCGTCGGCCCGAACTCGGTGATCAACGGCGTGGCGCTTGCACGTCCTCTGGAATATTCCGCCCGCAAGAAGGGCGTCCGGTTCATGTTCAACCGCCATATGCATGAGCTGATCCGCGAAGAGCCCTTCGCGGGCCGGGTGCTGGGCGTGAAGGCAAGCTACAAGCCGCGCTTCCATCCCGACACCGGCGAGCGTCTGGAAAGCTTCTGGCAGAACGGCAACATCGACGAGCGCCGCGAAACGATCAATATCCGTGCGCGCAAGGCGGTGATTCTCGGCTCGGGCGGACACGCCGGCAACCCCGAATTCCGCTCGATGTTCTACCCTGCCATGCGCGAGCCCTATTATGTCACCAGCGGTTATGCGCTGCTGGGCGAAAGCGGACAGGATGCCAGCGGCATGATCGCGGGGCTTCGGATCGGCGCAAACCTTTCGGGGATGCAGCAGAACCTGTCCTATCCCACCACCTTCCACATCAGCACCCGTCTGGGCGTGCGCGATTCCTACACGGCCGTTTTCCCCGGACATCCGGTATTCCCGTTCCGCGGGGCCGCGGGCCTCAATGTCGGCAACTCCGGCTTCGAGGAACTGATCGCGGTCAACCAGGTCGGCAAGCGCTTCTACAACGAGGTGCGCCTGCCCTTGCGGGTTGCCAATTCGCGCTATCCCGGCGGGCCTTCGGCGGGTGTGCCCAACGCAGGGCTTGATCACAGGCCGCTGGACTGGCGCAACAGCGCCGCGGAAACGGTGCGCGAGCTTTACAACTACAGCTCGGGGATCGACGCCGCCGTGGCGATGAACGAAGGCTCGGTTGCACCGCATTACTATTCGGGACCGGTGTGGGCGATCTTCGATCAGGCTGCCGTCGAACGCATGGGCTGGGAGCTGCGCTATCCCTTCGTGAACGAGAAGAACGGCCAGTACTTCAAGGCCGACACGATCGAGGAACTCGCGCACAAGATCCACGCCGGTAACCCGTTCCAGCGCGTGCCGATGATCCATCTCGCCGACACGGTCGACCGCTGGAACGGCTTTGTCGACGCAGGCCATGACGACGATTTCGACCGCGGCGACGATGCACCCATGAACCGCATCGACAAGCCGCCGTTCTACGCGCTGTCGATCATGGTGATCTGGCACGACTCCTACGGCGGGTTGCGCATCAACGGGCGTGCCCAGGTCGTGGACATGCAGGGTCAGGTCATTCCGGGGCTCTACGCCGGCGGCGAGGTTGCCGGTGGCGTGAACAAGCACGGGCTCGGTCGTGGCCTTGTGCAGGGGTACATGGCCGGCACCAACGCCGCGCATGAGCCCAGCTGACACCATCAGCACCCGTAACGGCAAGAAAATGCCGGGAAGCCAAGGCTTCCCGGCAGCACCGACTTGATTGAATACGACAGCAGCGGAACCGTGACGATGACGAGTATTGTTCAAGAGGGGAACGCGGCAGAGACCCCGACACTCACGATCGATCTCGCCCCCCCCGCAGTTGGCGCCGGATCGCGCATGGTCCTTACCGGTACGGTGACAGGCGCGGCCGGATACGACCTTCGCGGCCAGCAACTGCATGTTCTCGACACAGAAGGAACCCGGCGCGGCGAAGTCCTGTTCGAGATCTATGACGGTCAGGTCAGCCAGACCGCAGGTCTCGAAATCGATGCGCCGGTCGAGCCGGGCGAATACCATTGGCTCGCAATCATGACCGAAGCCACCGACGATGACGAGCCGCGCGAGGTGGCTAGGGTGAGCTTTGGCTTCGAAGTCATTCCGCACAGCACCAGTATCGTGGTCTGGGATGTGCCACCTGCAATCGAGGTTGGCCAGAAACTGTGCCTCAAGCTGGGCATCAAGAGCGCGTCCGGCATTCCGGCCGCCGGTGCACGGTTTTCCATCACTCGGGAAGACGGGGAAGAGATCGCGACCGGCATCATCGGGAACGATACCTGGCCCGGCACCGATGGGCTTCATTATGCGGAGGTTGAATTCGCCGCCCCCGAAACCGAAGGCCGCCACGCCTTTCGGGTTGTTGCGGGGATGGAGGAATTCCCGCTGCCCCACAAGGCCGGCAGCGCCGAATTCAGGCTGAACTGCATGCCGGTTGCGAAACACCTCGTCGCGGTCACGGTGCTGAATTCCAAAGACGACTCGCCGCTCGAAGGAGCCCGGATCCAGATGCATCCCTACAAGGGAATGACCGACAGGAATGGCCGGGCCGAAATCCGGGTTGCCGGGGGCAAATACACCGTCCTCGCGTCGGCCAGGGAATTTGCCGCCGGTCAAGCCGAAATCGATGTCGACGGGAACATGGATCAGACACTCAGGCTCGTGCCCGAACCGACCGACGAAGAAAAGCTCTGGGTATGGGCTTGAACCGGGAATACAGGAGGAGAATCCCACATGATGACAAGGATGTTGCCGGTCGCGGGTATGATTGGTGCGCTGGTATTCGGTGCAACGGCGGCACAGTCTCAGAATGCCGTCGATGAAGCCCTGATGGCGCAGGGCAGCGAAATCTACGGGACAGCCTGCGCCATGTGCCACCAACCCGCCGGGCAGGGCATGCCGCCGGCCTTTCCTGCACTCGCCGGGAACGACTACCTTGCAAACCTGGACAGCCTTGTGGGGACCATCCGCGACGGCCGCGAGGCAATGCCGCCTTTCTCGCATTTCAGCGACGAGGAACTGGCAGCGGTCATCACCTATATCCGCAACAGCTGGGGCAATGACTTTGGCGGCGTGAGTGTCGATGAGGTTGCACTGCTGTCGACCGACCAGGACGAAGTCACGCGCCTTTCGGTGTGGGATGGCATCTATACCGACGAACAGGCCGAACGTGGCCAGGCCATATACATCGGCCAATGTGCGATGTGCCACGGCTCCCGGCTCGATGGCGCGGCCGACGACCCAGACCAGCGCAATGGACCAGCGCTTGCACGCGCCCGGATGATCCGCAGCTGGAACGGTCAGTCCGTGGCATCGCTGTTCGAGTACACGCGCTCCACGATGCCCGATTTCAACCCCGGAAGTCTGAGCGGGCAACAGACCTCGGACATCCTCGCCTACATGTTTCAGGTTTCGAACATGCCTTCGGGCGATGAAGAGCTCACGGACAGCCTGGCGCTCCTGGGCCGCATAATCATCGAACCGGACCCCCGGTGAAGGGTTGAACTGCCTGGCATCAACAACCGGGCGGTGGCCTCGTTGTTGATCGCCAGACGCCGGCCGGCAGTGCATGCCCGTATCCGGCAATGGCCCCTGCCAGGGAAAGACGCGGGGAAATGGCGAAAGCTTTCCCCACTTTCCCTCATTGCACACCGTTGAACGCATTCCCCGGGTGCGCAGACTTGATCACATTCGTTTGACACAACGCCGATCCGCCGGTAGCCTCAAGCATGGTTTCGATCATGGGGGTGTTCGAATGCGGCGTTTTTTCCTGACAACTCTGGCCGCCTGGCTTCTCGTCTCCGGCGCGGCACAGGCATCCACGGTGATCTATTCCGCAGCCATTTCCGGAAGCATCGTGAACCGAACCTTCGGACCCGGAACGTGGATGGGCGGCAAGGATGAGGGCGAGGATTTCGATACCGCGCAGTTTTCCAACCGGCGGCTCGGCGTTGCCGGATGGAAGGATCTCGAAGCGGAAGTTGGCAGGGGATTGCGGGGCTCGGTGGAAATCGCGGTCGCCGAAGACTGGTTGGCGGAATTCGTCGACGTAGATGCCGGCATACGTGTCTGGAAGGGTATAAATCCGCTGGACATGACCTGCACCATCAAGGGCTGGGTCCATGATTTCTGCGCGGATAGCGATGACCTTTACACGCAGTATTTCGATGACGGTAGCTTT
>SKWP01000365.1 GCA_007128865.1 Paracoccaceae bacterium | reverse complement strand
CGGTTGAACATCAGATCCACGGATTCGCGGAAACTCGGCTCCCGCCCGTCGGCATGGTCGCGCATCGGTTCCTCCAATAATCCCATTCCGACAGCCGGCGCGAGGCTGCCGGACACACCGGGCCGACCATTCGCGGCGAATCGACGCGGCGCGATCAGTGTGCCACCGCCGAACGCAGGCAGGAACCGCATTCTGAGTTGCAATTGAAGGTTTCCCGGCTGCAACCTGCGCGAGACCGGCATTACGGCGCTACAACCAAGACCGCATGATCAGGCCCTGACGTGACCGGTTTGGCGGGTTCGCCCGCGGCATTCTCTGTTCGAGGGTTGCGCCCGGCTGGCGGGTGCCGGGCCGCAGGAATGGGGGAGAGTCCGGATGCAGGGTAACACGTTTATCGGGTTTGATGCCCACATTGCCCGGGGGGTTCGGTTCAGAAATGCGTTTTCAGTCCCAGGTCGGCCTGGCGGGTCGTGACGCCAAGGTGGCTGCTTCGGTTGACACCGGCACCGAGAACCGCGCCTTTCCCGAGATCGTAGGAGTATCCGACCCCGACGTTCCTGGAGGTATCGAAGCGTCGCATGTAATAGGCGGCTATTTCATGATCCTTGAGTGTGGCGGAAGCCGAGGCGCCATATTGCTTGAAGCTGGCGCCACCGAGGTTCTTGTGGCCATACATGACCAGGATCGAGTATGGATCGATTGCCGCCTCGACGCCGCCGACTGTATGGCGGACCTTGGTGCCGGAACTGCGCCCGGTTTCATGACCGAGCCCGACAGTGAAACGGTCGAAGCTGTAGCTTGCGCCAATCGAACTGATCTGGCTCTTGACCGGGCCGCTTTGCAACTGGTCGGAGCCCGCAAAGAGCCTGAATCCGCCCAATTCGTATTCATAGAGGACCGATGTCGGCGTGCCGCCGGCAAGCCAGCCATTGCCCAGGAATTCCGGCCCCATTTCGAGCCCTGTATAGCCGATCTCGAAGAATTCGCCGATGGCCCATTCCGCGGCCGAACCGACGTCACCCATCGACAGGCGCCCGAAGGCGCCGCTGATGAACACATCACCTTCGGTCATCGCAGTATTGCCCGCCGCACCGCCAGCCTGGTCGATCCGGAAATTCGCGCCGAAGCGCAGGCCGTTGTCGGCAACTCCGCGGAATTCGATTTCCATCCGCGCGCGGGCGTTGAACTGAGCCTTTGCCACCGGAGCCATCCGCGCGGAATCATAGTCCAGCCCAAAGCGGGCGTTGCCCGACAGGTTCACTTCGATCTGTGCGTTCACGCTGGATGCCCACGACGCCAGCACCATGGCCGTGAGAAGAGACAGTGACTTCCCCCTCCTTCGGATCCTTTCATTTCGGGAATGCTGCCACGAGTCACTGAAACACCAAATGCAACAACCGCAGCGTGCGCTTCAGCTTGTCCTCGAACAAGCCCGATTTCATTGGCGATGATCAGGACGGCGCACTGTTGTCGGGAAGACACGTCCACGCCAGCGGACCATTGGCCCGGCACGAGGGCCGGATTGCCCGAGGCCCGTGATTTGGTGAAGGCAAGACCTTCGGGTGGATCCCGCAATCAGGTCTTTCCGCCCAGGTGTGGCCACTGCGGCGGCGCACGCAAGCACGCCCCCCGGGAACCCGGCGGTCGGGGCAGCACCGTATCGCGGGGAATATCGGCGCGTCCTGCAACACGGCGGCGCGTCAGCCACACTTTGCGATGCATTTCCCGCTCAGCAAGCTGCGTTCTTCACAAAGTGACTGTAACGTCTCATATTGTCTCGATTCTCTCAACAGTGAGCAGGTGTCAGAAAATGGGATGGAAGGTGAATGTCGACTTCCGGCCAAGTCTCGTCCACGGCACGGGGGTCTTTGCGCTGGAGCCGATCGCGGCCGGCACCAAGGTGTGGGCATTTGACGACAGCATGAGCGTCTGCGGACTGCCCGAGCTTGCCGCGTTGACGCCCGAGCGTCTCGCCTTCGCCCTGCACGGCGGCTACTTCCACCATCCCTCGGGCCGGTTCGTCTGGTACGAGGACGGGATGGAATACGTCAACCATGCGGACCGTGGGCGTGCCAACATCGGCATAACCGAATGGACCCCGCTTGAAGAAGACAATTGCACTGCCCTGCGAGACATCGCCCCGGGCGAGGAGCTTCTTGAGGACTACGGGTTCTGGTCCATCTTCCAGTTGCCGCAAAGCCACTGGCTGCACGGGTTGTATCAGGACTTCTGCCCCGACCACTATGCTTTTCTGACCAGCATCGAGAGGCGCCGCCGGGCCGCGTGAGCCTGTGCGGAACAAGCAGTTCAGGCCGCGAAACGGGAGACGTATTCAGCCAGTTCGCCGAAATCCACCGGTTTGGGGATCAGGCCGGCAAACCCGGACTCCGCGCAGGCGTGGCGCTGCTCCGGGGTAACCGATGCCGTAACCGCCACGATGATGGGTGCGCCGTCGCCAAGGCTCTTGCGGATGCTTTCGGCGGCGGCCATCCCGTCCATTCCCGGCATGCGCAAGTCCATCAGGACCAGCCGCGGCCGCCGTTCCAGGGCCAGTTCCACGCCTGACTGTCCATCCACGGCTTCAAGCGTCTCGTAGCCGAGCTTGCGCAACATCATGCGGAGCACGAAAAGATTCGTCGGGTTGTCGTCGACGATCAAGATGTGTGGCTGGGTCATGCGGCCTCCGCCACATCTGTTTTCGGTGCCTGCGCAAGCGGCAGGCGCACCTTGAATTCAAACGTCGATCCGAACCCCAATCGGCTCTGCAGCGTGATGCCGCCCCCCATGCGTCGCGCCAGGGAGTCGCTGATTGCAAGCCCCAACCCGATACCATCGATGCCTCCGCGCAACGGAGAGCTGTCGATCTGGGCGAAACGCTCGAAGATGCGGGTCTGATCCTTCGCGGCGATTCCCGGCCCGGTGTCGCGCACCGCAATGGAGAACGCCAGTCCGCCTGCCTCTTCCTGCGCAGAAAGCTCAAGCTCCACCGCACCATTGTCCGTGAACTTCACGGCATTGCCCAGCAGATTGGTCACAATCTGCCCGATGGCGCGCGAATCTCCCAGCACCTGCCTTGCTGCGGCCTGTGTGGCACGGAAGTGCAACTGCAACCCTTTCTGCTCTGCCGATGGCCGCAGCAACTCGACGACGCCGCTCACCACTTCCGCCACGGCAATGGGTTCGCTGGACAGCTTCCTTTGCCCGCTCTCCAATTGGATGACGTCCAGCAGGTCTCCGATAAGCGCCATCTGCGTGTCTGCCGAGGAATGGAGGATCTGCAACATCTCGCGCTGTTCGTCGTCGAGTCTGGTCATCTCGAACAGTTGCAGGACGCCGAGTATGCCATTCATCGGCGTCCGCAATTCGTGGCTTACGTTCGACAGGAATTCCATCTTCGCACGGTCGGCGGCCCTGGCGGCTTCAAGCGCGGTCTCAAGCCGCCGGGCGGATCTCACGGCAAAGGCCGACGAGATGAGCGCGACAACGATCACGGCCAACAGGCCCAAGCCAAGCGGGACGGCAACCTGCCGCAGGATGCGCACGCCCGGCGCAGGCCCGGTCCAGCTCAGATAGGCGACCGGGTATCCATCCAACCCCGGCAACGCAACAGAATCCAGCCCGTCCGTAACCGCGTTGGCAAGGTGAAGATCATCCATCAACAGAGCGCTGCCAATATCGCCGAGCCGTTCGTCCGTAAGGATCATGCCGTGAACCTGACGAGCATAGGCGTTCTCCGGAACGGCCGGATCCAGTTCGCCCATCGGCACCACGCGGGTGATCGCAAACCCCCAGATCTCGCCATTGACCTCGGCAAACGTCTTCACGACAGGGTGCGTCGCCGGGTCGGTGACCGCGAGCTGCGCTTCCAGCTCCGTAAGGATGGCGTCAGGCACGAGGCCGGTTGTCCCTTCCACCGGCGTGCCCCATTCCCATCCGACGCTCCAGCCAGAGGCGGTTTCGTACAGGTACAGCAGATCGAAGGTTCCGATTTCGGCTGCTGCACTTCCCGAGCTGCTGTAGAGCCAGCCGGTATCACGTTCTTCGATGGCCACGACGGCCTCGTCCCAGATGGAGTAGTCGCGTACGACGATCTCCATTTTCTGCGCGAAGGTTCTGACCGCCGACTGCACCATCTTCTCGGCCGAATCCCGGGCGAGTTCATTGTGACGATCCGAAACCCATAGAAGACTGGCAACAACAAGCGCGACAAGGACTGCCAGCACGATGACGTGCATCGCGGCCAGCCTTTGCGAAAACCTCACGTCTCTCCTGCCGGCTTTCGGTGCGGCACGATCCGGCCTCCGGTCTGTCGAGGATCGACCCGAAATCTTGTCCATCTCCCGTTCTCCAGGTTTCCCGTTCCAGTACTCCCGCGGACAGCGGCACCTGCCGCAAACTTGCCTCAACCACGTCGCACAATCCGCCTACATGCATGTTGGAAATTGATTGTGGTGAATTGATGACCTCATTGCCACCGACTCAGGTCACCGGCAAACAGGCAGGAATGGACAGAACGCGATGGAAAACCCAGCCCCGAGGCCAGACTTCCCCAAGGGCGGCGACAACTTCGTCACCCTTGGGCCCTGGCGCATCCAGTCGGGTGCAACATGGCACCAATGGCAACTCGCGGCCGAGGAAGCGCAGAAGCGTGCATCCCGCGCGGTGGCCGATGAGTTGAACACCCGCCGCATTGAACGCCGCTGCGACCGGCTCAAGGCTGCAGGCCCGATGCCCGTTGTCACGGCCACACGGCCCACGGCCGAAAGCCCTGATGATCTGCGGGCGCGATCCGGTTCAGCAGATGTACCATCCTTCAAACTCGCCGAGGTCAGCGCCTGCCCCGCGCTTGACCTCTCCGACGGCAAGAGGACCGCTTTCTGATCCCGGTCAGGACGAGTCGATGTTCCGGCCTTTTGCAGCCCACTATTCTGCCGACGGGCGCGGGATCGACAATCTGAATCGGCTCATCGCAACAGCACTGCGATTTCGGATCGAGCGAGGCTGAACATCTCTGAACTCGACCATTCCT